>CAZGVC010000007.1:2538-17015 GCA_964529065.1 uncultured Candidatus Saccharibacteria bacterium | reverse complement strand
CTTGTCGCAATGTATACAAAGGAGTGCTAAAGTTCATATTTGTCAAGGTTATTTAGGTTTACCTTTATGTGGTAAACTGGCGATATGTTTGAGAAATGGAAGAATAAATTCTCTAATGAGATAGGAATAGATCTGGGTACTGCTAACACGCTGGTTTATGTTCGTGGAGTTGGAATTGTGATCAATGAGCCGTCCATAGTTGCGGTGAATGTGAAGACAGACAGAATGGTAGCCATAGGTAACGAGGCCAAGCAAATGATGGGTCGCACACCGACACATATTAGATGCGTGAGGCCGTTAGTCGATGGCGTGATCAGTGACTATGAGGTGACTGAGGAGATGCTCGGGTATCTTATTAACAAGGCTAATAATATACATAAGAAATTCCTGCGTCCTCGTGTGGTTGTTGGTGTGCCAGTAGGTATAACTAATGTTGAGACTAGGGCGGTGTATGATGCGGCGCGCACCGCAGGTGCACGCGAGGTGTATATTGTTGAGGAGCCTATTGCTGCCGCTATTGGTATACGTATGCCAATTCACGACGCAGAGGGTTCAATGATAGTAGACATAGGAGGAGGAACAACAGATATAGCCGTGATCTCGCTCTCGGGTATAGTTAAGGCGAAATCAATAAAAGTAGCCGGTGACAAATTAAATCAAGACATTATCTCTTATGTTCGTGATGAATTCAAAATGCTAATTGGTGAGAAGACAGCAGAAGAGATAAAAATGCAAATTGGTTCAGCTATGCCAGACGGTGACCCAGAGGAGATGAAGGTTAAGGGGCGCGATCTTGTGTCTGGTCTTCCAAAAGAGGTAACAATAACAGACAGTGACATCAGAAAGGCAATGTACAGCAGTGTCTCTCAGATTATAGACGGCATCAAAGAGGTGATTGAGATGACTCCACCTGAGGTTCTCTCTGACATAATGAACAACGGTATAACATTGGCTGGTGGTGGTGCGCTTATACGTGGCCTAGGTGAATTGACGAAAATACAACTCAAGGTCCCAGTGACTATTTGTGAGGACCCACTCATTGCTGTTGCACGTGGTTGTGGAATTATCTTGGAGGATGTTAGTAAATTTAAAGATGTGTTAATAAAAGACCATGTTGATATCGCGTACAGATAGAGGGTTCCGCAGTAGCGGTAAAAAGAAAAATATCTTTATTGCTTTTGTTGTTTTTTTAATATTATTTTTTGTTCTAAAGCCCCTAGTTCAAAAGCCATTATTGCATTCATTTGAATATTTGGGTTCACTTTTTATTAATTCAAAGTTAGAAACTTTGCAAAATGAGAATGCTGAATTGAAGAACAAATTGTCTATTTTGGAGGTTAATATTTCAAACGCTAGTTCTTCGGATTATATGTTTAAGATGGGTATGACTGATTTCGTTCGAGGGGCATTAATAGTCAGTGACATGAGCAATGTGTATGACACTGTATATGTTAATCGTGGTTCTGCTGACGGTGTTACCGATGGGGCTATTGTTTTTACTGCGGGCCTCCATCCAATAGGCAAAGTTGTATCAGTGGACGATTCTGCCTCTAGGATTAATCTTCTAACAAGATCTGACAGCAAATTAGGCGCAGTAGTCAGATACGCTTCAAATACAGAAGAGGTAATAGAGTTAAATGGTGATGGGGCTTATGGGTTCTATGCTGCTGTCCCTATGTCTTCTAAAATAGAGAACAATCAAGATGTGTTTTTTGCGGAGAATCCGGATTTTAAATTAGGTGTAGTTGTAGGTGTTGTCAATAATGAAAATGAGAATCAGAAAATAATACGAGTTAAAAGTTTTTATTCTAGTTCAGGAGTGTCTACTGTGTTCATACAAAAATAAAATGCTGTATATAATACTAATTTCAATACTGACTCTTATTTTAGACTTAACTTTTTCTAATGTTTTACCAGTAATGACTCTGGGGTTCTATTGTAGTATATTTATATATTATGTACTTAAGCCATACATACGGTTCTAATAAAAAGAGATATCATGAAGTAGATCCAGATGAGGTATTTGCTGATGCGGTTAATATTTCAAAATTCGACGGGGATGTATTGGAGGGTAAATTTGAAAAGCCTCTTTCTAAAATAAGTTTTCTAATTTTTTCTGTAGGAATATTTTTTATACTAGGCGCATTTTTTGTTAAAGCTTTTATAACTCAGGTACATGAGGGAGACAATTGGTCTGATCTGGCTAAGAATAATTATCTCAAAAACACACCAGTGTTCGCATATCGCGGAGTTATAAAAGATAGAAATGGTGTATTGCTAGCTTGGAATGATACCAGTTCGGCAACAGGTAGCTCCCTCTCTATACCAGCTAGGAGATATATTAACGATCCAGGGTTCTCGCATGTTTTGGGTTATGTTAGTTATCCTAAAAAGGATAAAACTGGATACTTTTGGCAAACTGAATACATTGGTGCTGATGGATTGGAGAAGCAATACAACAACAGGTTGGCTGGTCAGCAAGGTGAATTAATAGTAGAAGTGTCAGCACGAGGCCAGATTCAGAATGACAACATTATCAAGCCACCAATAGATGGCGAGACACTCAATACTCACATTGACTCCAGAGTGCAAAAAATATTTTTTAACCATTTGAAAGAGGCGGTAGATGCGCAAGGTTTTTCTGGTGGTGTTGGTATTATGATGGATGTTAATAATGGCGAGATAATAGCCATGACAAGTTATCCAGAATATTCTAATAATATTTTTATAAATGCCAGCACAACAGAAGAAAAAGAGAAAAAGGCGAAGTATCTTACTAGCTCTCAGAAGCCAATGCTTAATCGTGCTGTCTCTGGGCAGATTGTCCCAGGGTCAACTGTGAAGCCTTTTATGGCTTATGCGGCCCTAAATGAGGGTGTCATAGATGAATTTAAATATATATACAGTAGTGGGCAATTAGTCATAAAAAATGTATACGGGGGGCCCGATACTATTTTCAAAGACTGGAAGGCTCATGGCTACACAGATATCAAGAAGGCTATCGCTGAGTCATCGGACGAATTCTTCTATCAAGTTGGTGGTGGATACAAAGATCAGCCAGGACTAGGTATTAGTCGCATCGAGAGATATATGAAGATGTTTGGTTTCGCTTCTTCTACTGGTGTTGATTTGCCGGGGGAGAAGAGTGGAGTTGTGCCATCCCCAGAATGGAAGAAAAAGAATTTTAAAGAAGGTGACTGGCTACTCGGTAACACATATCACACTTCTATTGGACAATACGGATTCCAGACTACACCTCTTGAGTTAGTTCGATCTATTTCAATATTAGGCAACGGTGGCACAATAGTAACACCACACATTGTTGGCGATGCTAAGCCTGCAGGCAAGTTAACTTTAGACAGTAACTCTCTACGTATAGTTCGCCAAGGTATGCGCATGACAGCAGAAGAGGGTGGTACGGCGCATTATTTTAATGATTTGCCTTTTAAGGTTGCAGCCAAGACTGGTACTGCTCAGCTGGGTTACAATAACGAAAGGGTTAACAGCTGGTCTACTGGATATTTCCCTTATGAGAATCCAAAATATGCTTTTGTGTATGTGATGGAGAGTGGTCCAGCATCTAACACTTTGGCCGCATCTAAGGTAATGAGGGCGATATTTGGCGATATTTTAATCGAGGCTCCAGAGTATACGAAATAGATATATTATGGTATAATATTTGCCAATATGAACAAAGAATATATTACATTAGAGAAAAAAGCTGAGCTTGAGGCAGAGTTAAAAGACTTAACTACAACAAAGAGAAAAGAGATAGCTGACGCTCTTGAATATGCGAAGAGCTTGGGTGATCTTTCTGAGAATGCCGAGTATCATCAAGCTCGTGAGGACCAAGCAAGACTGGAGGACCGTATAGCAGAAGTTGAATATATTCTTAAAAACGCAGAAGTTGCAGAGCGTCATCATGCTGGTGTTGTTGAGGTTGGTACAGTTGTCAAAGTTAAAAAGTCTGGCTCTACAAAAGAGATAGCCTATACATTGGTTGGTAGTGAAGAGGCGGACATAGCAGAGGGCAAGATCTCGAACGAGTCACCATTAGGAGGAGCATTAATGGGCAAGAAGGCTGGTGACCAAGTAACAATCAAAACACCAAAAGGTGAAGAAGTTACTTATAAAGTTGTTGCGATAGATTAAGGATTAAACACAAAAGGCGCCCGCTTCGCGGGCGCCTTTTGTGTTTTTGTGTTATTATTTACCCTAATATGGCGTCAATTGATGAATTAAAACAAGAGAGACTGGATAAGCTAAATGCCCTTGAAAAGTCGGCATCGAGCGCATATCCAGCTAAGAATAATAATTATATTTTTATAGATCAATTCCTTGCGGATTTTAATGCGGAGAATAAAACTGAATTCACATTGGTTGGACGCATCATGACCAAGAGGAGCTTCGGCGCATTAGCATTCGCAAAGCTTTTCGATGGTACAAGTACAACACAGATTGTATTCGAGGAGGCGCATTCGAAACAGGCTGTGAATTTCTTTGAGCAATTCGTAGACAGTGGTGACTTTGTAGAAGTTATCGGTGTGTCTTATGTTACAAAGAAGGGTGAGAATTCATTGCTTGTAAATGAGGTCAAGATGCTCAGCAAGGCATTACTCCCACTTCCTGACAAATGGGAAGGCTTGCAAGATGAAGAGATGAAGATGAGATACAGATATCTTGATATTTTAACCAGCGATGACTTGCGTGACATGTTAATTAAAAAGGCAAAGTTCTGGCAAGTGGTGCGTAACTTTTTAAATGAGAACAAATTCCTAGAAGTTGAGACTCCTACAATAGAAACAACAACAGGTGGTGCAGAGGCTAGACCGTTCAAGACTTATCACAATGACTTTGCTATTGATGTATATATGCGTATTTGTGTTGGAGAATTGTGGCAGAAGAGGTTAATGGCGGCTGGTATTCCTCGCACTTATGAGATCGGACGAGCGTACAGGAATGAGGGTTCATCTCCAGAACACTTGCAAGAGTTCACTAATTGCGAATTTTATATGGCTTATGCTGATTACAAGGATGGTATGAAGTTGGTGCAGGATTTGTATAGAAAGATTGCAGGCGAAGTGTTCGGCAAGACCAAATTCGAAATCAGGGGCCACACTTTTGACTTGGCTGATGAGTGGATAGAGGTAGATTATGCAGACGAAATTAAAAAACAAACAGGTATAGACATCTGGTCTGCTAGCGATGACGAGATCAAGGACAAGCTGGAGGAACTCCATGTAAAATACGATGGCGAGAACAGAGAGAGATTAACAGATACAATTTGGAAATATTGCCGCAAGAATATATCTGGTCCAGCATTCTTAATCAATCACCCACTTCTGGTTGCACCACTTGCCAAGCCAAATACAGACGGTAGAACAGCACAACAATTCCAACCAATACTTGCTGGCTCTGAGGTTGGTCGTGGATACAGCGAGTTGAATGACCCCAGACTGCAGCGTGCGAATTTTGAGCAACAGCAGAAGTTATTGGATGCGGGAGATGAAGAAGCGATGATGCCTGATTGGGAATTCGTCGAGATGCTGGAGCATGGCATGCCACCAACTTGTGGTTTTGGATTCGGTGAACGCCTTTTTGCCTTTTTGATGGAGAAGCCAATACGCGAAACCCAGACCTTCCCACTAGTTAAACCAAAAGAGAGTTAGTTTTGACTCGGGTCTAATTTTAATATAGAGTTTAGCTAAACTAGATCTTTTTTAGAGGTTTCGTATGTCTGATAAATATGACTGGCGCAGGCTTGGGCACGTGAAGTTGGTCTTCGGTATTTTTGCTGACCTCAAAACTTGCAGAACAGGAGATCTTATTTTCTTGGAAGCGGTAAAAATGGAGCTGTCTCTTAATCAGCCAAACCCGCTCAGGTTAGTAAGGTTCATTGCTCTGTCTGAGGATGGTAAACAGGCTAAATTCCTTCTGCTCGACAGCAATGTTGAAGAAGAAAAGGGTAACTCTTTTTTGATTTCTATCCCAGTGACACTCTCGGACCAATTCAAAGTAGGTTGGTTGCCGAAAGTGTTTTTCTTTGGCGAGGCGGTTGGGCAAAGAAACATCGCTTTCTATAAAAAGAACAGCAATTGCCCAAATGCCGAGTCATATCACGCTACTAATAGGAGGGCTCAGGGAGTAAGTTGATGATTTTCATCAGCCGCGCGGAGCGCGGCTTTTGTTTTGGTTTTGTTTAGGACTTTTGTTGCGGAAAAGTGTGGAAAAGTCGTATTTTACAGGTACAAAAGTAGTATAATGGGAGCAGGTGGGATAAAGTGGGATATCTTACAAAATATGCTGATCGGCAACTATACACACACATTAGATCCAAAAAAACGCCTATCCATCCCAGCAAAATGGAGGAGTAGCCTTGGAGAAAAAATTGTGATTACAAGTGGTCTGGATCAGTCGCTCTTTGTATTCGGAGAAGTTGAGTGGAAAAAAATAGCAGAGAAGTTGGTCTCATTAGGATTCCTGGATGCTGATTCTAGGCAATTCGCGAGATATATGCTCGCCAATGCTTTTGAATTAAGCATAGACAGTCATGGGCGTGTTCTGATACCAGAAACATTAGCAAAATTCGCATCTCTTAAGGATGATGTGGTTCTGGCTGGTGTTTACAGTCGTATAGAAATCTGGGACAAGAATACCTATGACAAATTGATGTCTAATACCTCACAGGTAGCAGATGACATGGCATTGCGTATAGCTAAGCTAGGTATTGATTAATTATGAATAAGAATAATCAAAACGTAGCCGGGGAGCACATACCAGTCATGCTGGAGGAAACAATCTCGGGCCTCAATATACAGCCTGGCGACATTGTGGTTGATTGTACAACTAATCGCGCAGGACACAGTATAGAGATAGTCAAAGCAATTGGCCCCGCAGGAACCCTTGTCTGCATCGACCTCGATGAGAAAGCTTTAGAAGAAGCTGAGCAAAAGTTAAGTAAAATCAAAAACTCCCCAAAAGTTATTTATATTAATAAAAACTTTAGAGAGATAAAAAGTATTTTATCTGATTTGCAAATAGAAAAGGTTGACGCAGTTGTTGCCGACCTTGGTCTGTCTTCTCAGGAGTTAGATATATCAGGTAGGGGATTCACTTTTCAAAAAGATGAGCCGCTACTAATGACATTCACAAGCAAAGTTCTAGATGATCAAGTAACAGCCAAAGACATAGTTAATTTATGGCAAGAGGAAACATTAGCTGACATTATCTATTACTTCGCAGACGAGAGATATGCCAAGCGTATAGCTAAAAAAATAGTAGAGACACGCAAAGAAAAAGAAATCAATACAACATTTGAATTGGTCTCAATTATAGAAGAGGCAATCCCTAAGAATTACACTCACTCCAAGATACACCCCGCAACCAAAACTTTTCAGGCATTACGTATGGCAGTTAATGATGAAGTAGGCTCGATGAAGGATTTGGTTAACAGTTTGCCTGATGTGTTACGCATCGACGGACGAGCATCCATTATTACATTCCATAGTATAGAAGATCGCATAGTAAAACAAACAGCGAGAGAACAAAAGTTCCTAAAATCAATTAACAAAAAACCATTAACTCCAAGTGAATCAGAATTAAAAAATAATCCAAGATCACGCAGCGCAAAACTAAGAATATATGAATATAACAATTAGACAATCAGAAATGCAAAAGAAATTAGTCCGAGCGGCTTCTATCTGTGCAGCTATATCATTTATAATTTATATAGGTCTGTATTTGTCTCTTGTGATTGGTGGTATAAGTTTTAAGAAAATAGTAGCTGAGACCAAGTCTACTAATTCAAAAGTTGTAAAGCTAGAAACAGAAATATCAACTCTTGAGAGGAATTTGCATGACAATAACACTTTGGCATATTTAAAACCAATAGACGACACATCATTCATAGTTAGAAAAGATAGCGCAGTAACATTCTCATTCCTCTATGAGGTTCGATAGGGATAATCCAAAATTTAGACTTTATTTTTTAGTTGTCTTCATAGGCTGCGTGTATGGTCTATTCTTTTTTAGATTGATAGATTTGCAAATTATAAAACACGACCAATTTGAATTGGAGGCTAGGAGTCAGTATCAGGTGGATATGGGTGATGTTTTCAACCGTGGGAGTATTTATTTTACTAATAAGGCTGGTGATCATATATTAGCCGCAGACATAGAAGAGGACAAAGTAAAAAAGGATGACAAAGAGATAGTCGTACGCAACAGAGTGTATCCACTGGGGGACATCGGTTCCAAGATATTAGGTTTTGTTGCTTATGATGGGGATATAAGAAAAGGTCAATATGGTATAGAAAAATATTATGATGACGTCTTGGCGAGGGACAGTTCAAAACTATATACCAATTTCTTTGCGGAGATGTTCACTGACATTAAGGGCAATATTATGTCTAACAAGTCAGTATACGAAGGTGATGTTGTTCTGACTATTGATGTTGAGGCGCAGCGTGCGCTTCACAAAGTTCTAAAAGAAACTCAGGAGTCATGGCATAGTGACAACATCGGTGCCATAGTCATGGATCCGAATGATGGCAGGATAATAGCCATGGACGAGTTGCCGACTTTTGACAATAATAATTTTAAAGATGTTCAGGATTATAAAGTGTATAAGAATGACCTGGTGAGTGGTGTGTATGAGATGGGCAGTATTATCAAGCCAATAACTATGGCGTCCGCACTAGACGCTGGTGTGGTTGACGAGAACACTTTTTATAATGATGTTGGTGTACGTGAACTAGGAGGATTCAAAGTTAGAAATTATGACGGCAAGGCACGTGGCTGGTCTAATATACAATTAATTTTGGACAAGTCCCTCAATATCGGTATCGTATTCCTAGTGGAGAAGTTGGGAGGGGAGAGATTCGCTGAATATTTTAAAAAGTTCGGAATTGGATCTGAGACAGGCATAGATTTACCTAATGAAGCTGGAGGTCTGACACGCAACCTAGACAGTGGTATATTCGTGGACTCGGCTACTGCTGGATTCGGGCAGGGTATAGCCATCACGCCGATACAAACAATACGCGCCCTAGCCGCCCTTGGCAATGGTGGGAAATTAGTTAACCCATACATAACTGACAGTCTCATATATGATAACGGCATAACTAAGAAAATAGTCCCAGACGAAGGTGAACAAATACTAGAGCCTGGCACAAGCGAGCGTATATCAAGAATGTTAGTGCACGTTGTAGATAACGCTCTTCAGAATGGTAAATGGAAAAAGGATCATTACACAGTAGCCGCAAAGACAGGTACAGCTCAGATACCTCGCCCAGGTGGAGGGTATTATGATGACAGATACCTGCATTCATTCTTTGGATATTTCCCAGCTTATAATCCAAAATTTATAGTGTTTATTTATCACACTTATCCAAAAGGTGCCGAGTATGCATCGCAGACTCTGACTGAACCTTTCTACAAGATCACCGACTTCTTAATCTCATATTACGGAGTTCAACCGGACAGATAACTAATCCATCTCGCTTTCTAGTCTGTCTTCGTTGATGTCGTCTTGGGTGCGAGGCTTGATTATGTCTTTGTGTGTCTCGGCGAATAATATCGAGTCTATTTTCTGTCTGTTGTGTTCACCGTTGTCTATTTCAACTTCTACAAAAGGTATTACTCTGATTGGTAAATGTTTCTTGATATCAGTGCGTAGGTCGCCGCGCATTCTCTTGGCGAAGTCTAGCGCCGCAGCCTCTTTGGATTGTGGTAATGCCGTGATGTACACAGTTGCATTCTTAAGATCGGCACTGACCTCAACATTAGTAACGGTTATAAGCGACGAACCAGATGACTCGCGCTGGAAAAAGTTCTGTGCTATTTTCTTCAATTCCTGATTTACTTTTAATTGTCTCTCGGTTAATTCACGCATACTTATATACTTTTCTTTTTCTCCACATTAAATGCCACTACTGTGTCACCTGGGATGATTTCTGATTTGGTCTCAATCTCAATACCACACTCGTTACCTTCGGTTACCTCCTTGGCTTTGATTTTCATGCTTTGCAGATTAGTGACACGCCCGCGACCGATTTCAAAGTCACGCCTGACTATTTTTACTACTGCACCATCACGCATTATTCCTTCTAATACTTTACCTCCAACAACATGCTTGTCTTTGTCAGTGTTAAAAGTCTTGAGAACTTTTAATGTTCCTATCATCGTCTCAACTTCCTCGTAAGGCATTCTGCTTTCAACTTCTGTTGCGAACCATTCGCTTAATTTGTATATAATATCGAATATTTGTGGCTTGAATCCAAATCTGTCAGCTTGATCGCGAGCTTTTGCTTCTAGGGAAACATCAAAACCTAATATTAATGTTTTCTCATCACCGCTGGCTAGCATTATGTCACCCTCAGTTATATTGCCAACATTCTCAACTAGTATTTTGATTTTTACATCATTGGTTTCGAATTTCTTTAACTCATATTTGATAGCCTCGATTGAGCCTAGGCTTTTAGCTTTTATAATAACTGGTACTACGACTTTTGCATTACGGTACAACTTAGGGTCTAGTATTACTTTTTTAGTATTCTCTTTTGCTTCTTCTTGGAGTTTTTCTATTTCTTTTTTATCAGATGAAGAGATAAAAATTGAGCCAGCCTTTGGTATCTCGTCGAAACCGGTTACTTTTACTGGCTGCCCAGCCTGAGCATTCTTAATAGCTTTACCTTTGAAGTCCTCAACAATACGAATAGGTGAATATGCGCACCCAGCTAATATAGCTCCAGAGCTAGGCATTACACCGTCGCGAATTATAAGTGTCGCAGATATACCACGTTTTTGATCTACAAAGCTTTCTAGTATTTGTCCTGTCGCCTCTGACTTGTCATTGAAAGGTTTTGGATTCATGTCATTGATCAGTAGTATATTCTCAAGCAGGTCGTCAACACCTGTACCTTGTTTTGCACTTATTGGAACATATGTAATGTCTCCACCCATACCTTCAAGATATATACCGTTTTCAACTAGATTCATTTTTGTTCTCTCGATGTCTGCGCCAGGCTTGTCTATCTTATTAATCGCAACTAGATAGGGAACACCTGATTCAGTAATAGCTTTGAGAGCCTCCAATGTTTGTGTTTTGACTCCGTCTTCTGCTGATACAACCAATACGGCTACGTCTGCTATCTCTACACCACGCTCGCGCATGTGTTGGAATGCCTCGTGCCCAGGAGTATCTATGAATGTAATAGGGCGGCCATTAACATTAGCCTCATAAGCAGATATTGATTGAGTTATGCCTCCAGCCTCACCATCAACAACGTTGGACTTGTGTATGTAATCCAATAGGGTTGATTTGCCATGGTCAACATGTCCGAGTATAGCGACGACGGGTTGACGAGTTAGTGGAGATTGTGATTTTGACATAAAGTGCAAATAATTATATCACAAATATGCTAGAATGTCATTTATATGTTTAGTAAAAATCATTACTTTGATAACGCGGGGGCTACACCAATATCCAAGAAAGTGAAAAGCAAAATGGATAATGTTCAGGGTCTATACCACAATCCTAGTGGTATCTATGCTGGCGCAGTTAAGGTGAGGGGTCTAATAGAAGACGTAAGAAAGAAAATACTTTCTGATTTTGATGCTAACAACATGCAAGCAGTGTTCACTTCATCTGGAACAACATCTGTGAACTTGGCTATATTTGGAACCTTAAAAAAAGGGGATCATTTTATAACTTCGAATATTGAACATCCGGCTGTTTTGGAATGTGTATCAGAATTGCGAAGTAGAGGTGTTGAGACGACTCTCCTGCCTGTGAATGATGATGGCATTGTTGACTTGCAGATCTTGCGTCAAGAACTTGGACCTAATACAAAATTAGTATCTGTAATGATGGCTAATAATGAAATAGGCACAATACAGCCAATAAAAGAGATAGGCAGAATAATAGACGAATACAGACGCAAAAACGAAACCCAGTTCCCATATTTTCATACTGATGCGTGTCAGGCTGTTAATTATTGTGATATCAGTATGCGTAGCCTGCGCCTCGATATGCTTAGTTTTAATGGTAGTAAAATATATGGACCAAAAGGTACAGGTGTACTAATACTTAAAAAGGGTTTAGAAGTTAATCCTATTGTTTTTGGTGGTGGGCAAGAGGGGAACTTGTGGAGTGGAACAGAGGATGTGTCTCGTATTGTGGGCCTTGGGGCTGCTGTTGATGAGACACTCAAGATAAAAGACAAAGAGAGAGTAAGACTGGGTAGATTGCAGCAACACTTTTTCAATACAATACAAAGCGAAGTTGTTGAGTCCAAGATTAATGGCAGCCAAGAGAGTAGGCTCCCTAACAATATCAACATAACCCTCCCTGGTATGGACAGTGATGAGATGGTGCTCCGACTTGACCATCTTGGCTTCGCCGTTAGTCACAAGTCCGCTTGCGCTAGTGAGGATACAACATTTGGTTCTCATGTCTTAGGTGCCATAGGGCAAGGAGCCTACGCCAGTCAGAATATACGCGTCACCATGGGGCGCAACACCAAGAAGTCAGATGTGAACAGGTTGATACGAGCTATAAAGCAAATCTATTATCAATACCGCCGAGTTTAAGACTTCACTTTATACATAACTTGTGTTATTGTATTTTGGATGTTTTGTCTGTCGTTAGGCAAAGCAGTGGAGCATGATTAACTTCTTTTGCTAAGGATAGCCTATGCCCTGTGGGGTGTTCGGAGGCTGCGTCGTCAAACAGCTAAGCTAAACTGGGCACCTGGAACGCCGTCACTGACGGCGTTTTCTATTTCTAGAATATACCACTTGACAAGTTTTCCAGTAGGGTGTAGGATATTGCCCAGACCTACGAAACTCTTCGTAGGCAAACCAAGGAGAAAGCCATGTTTGGCAAAAAGCATGTCCTGAAAAACGAAGTGAAAGACGGCAGTGCGGCAGGTGCGCCCAAGGGCGACGAGAGCTTTGATTCTGCCAAGACCGCTGCGGCCGCGACCGACACAGGCCAGCCCAGCCCGAAGCCCAACAATGACGACGTTTCCGACGTCGGCAGCCAAGTCCAAAGCTAACGTTTCGGCGCCGGTGTCGCTGCTAGGTCAGCGATGCGTGCCACCAACCGAGGCGGACCCATTCCGGGCCCGCCTCATTCTTTTTTGGAAATTCTTCATGTTACAGGAAACTAATCCAGCTGTTGCAGCAATCGTAGCAGCAAAGCAGTTTTTTGCACAACAACAGCAACCGCAAGGTTGCCCGCATGCACAAGCTATGCGCCAAATGCAGCAACGACAACAGCAGCAACAACTCTAGGCGCGGTGCAAACCACGCCTAGAAAAAGCCAGCCTCAGGGCCGGCTTTTTTATTTGACAAGTTATTTATAAAAATATAGTATGTTTGTGTGGTCAGTTGCCCCTCTTCTGACCATTGTATCAGGTATTGATACATTCAGAACCCGTCGACCACCTCCTCCGAGTCCGGGTTCTTTTTTTATTTCAATTTTATTTTGCGTGATATAATTCTGTGATGTATAAGACACTGCGTTCGGTTAAAAGATTCGTATATCAGATCAAGTCATACTTTTTATTTATATTTGTATTCGTTGATTATTTAAAATTTAAAACAAAAGACAAAAAAGACAGATTCGACATACCGTTAACATCTGTACTGCCATGCCTTTTCGAGAATACGCCATTCACTAGATTCGACACGCATTACATATACCACACATCTTGGGCAGCGAGAAAAGTAAAAGATATAAGTCCCGAGGTACACACCGACATATCATCCAGTCTTTATTTTTGTAGTATTGTGTCAGCATTTCAAAAGGTAAACTTTTATGATTTTCGTCCGGCTAATTTAAATCTTTCTAATTTAAAATCAGAGGCGGCAAACCTACTTCATTTGCATTTTGCTGATAACTCACTCGAAAGTGTGTCTTGTATGCACACAGTTGAGCATGTTGGTCTCGGCAGATACGGGGACAAGATTGATCCAGATGGAGACATGCAGGCCGCGCATGAGCTAGCACGTGTTGTCAGAAGTGGGGGCAGCTTGCTATTCGTTGTTCCGGTTGGTCAGCCTCGCATACAATGGAATGCACACAGAATATATTCTTATGAGATGGTTATGGACATGTTCAGTGGATTAAAATTAAAAGAATTCTCGCTCATTCCCGATAACGCACTCGAAACAGGTATTATAATTAACGCTGATCCTGCGCAAGTCGCCAAGCAGTCTTATGCTTGTGGGTGTTTCTGGTTTGTTAAGGAGTAGGAATAGTAAATATAAAAATTCTCTTGAAGGAATTTTGTAGGACCCTCCACGAAGTGTAAGGGTAAAGAAATTTTTGAAAGAGTATTTTTATAGTAGCAGTATCAAATGTGATATAATATGAATATGTACACAGCAAAAGATTTTACACATTTATTAGGTTTACCAGGCTTCTCGGACACTATGCTTAACAATCACTTCACCCTTTATCAGGGGTATGT
>CAZGVC010000007.1:0-2438 GCA_964529065.1 uncultured Candidatus Saccharibacteria bacterium | reverse complement strand
AGATTCAGAATTGATCGTGACCAAGTAATACAGATAATCAACGAGGCTCGTAATCAAAATATTACAAGTGGTAATGAGGTCAAGAAGAATAAGGGCCTAGCCAAATACACACGCAACTTCACCGAGCTTGCTCGCAAGGACAAATTAGATCCTGTTATTGGTCGCGATGTTGAGATAATGCGCCTAATGCAAATACTTTCTCGTAGGACCAAGAATAATCCAATATTAATCGGTGAGGCCGGAGTGGGTAAGACTGCTGTTGTGGAGGGATTAGCACAACGTATCGCTAAGGGTGATGTACCTGATTCACTAAAAGACAAAGAGTTAATGGGATTAGATCTTGGAATGTTGATTGCTGGTACAAAGTATCGTGGTGAATTCGAAGAGAGGCTCAAGAATATTATGCGTGAGATAGAGCAAAGTGAAGGCAAGATATTCTTGTTCATCGACGAGATACATACAATAGTAGGCGCTGGCGCATCAGAAGGTGCGGCTGACGCGGCTAATCTTCTTAAGCCGGCTCTGTCTCGTGGCGAGATACGTGTCATAGGTGCCACAACTTTAAAAGAATATCAAAAATATATTGAGAAGGATCCAGCTCTGGCGAGACGTTTCCAGCCGGTTATGGTTGAGGAGCCATCTATCGATGACACTGTAGCAATACTGCGTGGTCTCAAGGAGAAATATGAACTGTATCACGGTGTGCGTATTACTGATGACGCGATACTAGCTAGTGTTAACCTATCAACAAGATACATAACGTCTAGGTATTTGCCAGACAAGGCTGTGGACCTGATTGATGAGGCGGCATCGTCACTTCGTATCTCGCTTGAGAACAAGCCGGAGGAGCTGGAGGAGGCGCATCGCAAGATACAGAGACTCGAGATCGAGCGTGAGGCGCTCGACAAAGAGATAATCGCCCACGCCGATGTAGACAGTGGGGTCAAGGCTCGTATCAAAGAGATTGAGAATGAGATAGCCGACATACGTGATAAGGTTAAGGACCTCGAGACCAGGTTCAACACTGAGAAGGAGCTGCTTGCCAAGATTGGCTCTAATAAAAAAGAGTTAGAGACACTTCGTATTGATGCGGATAACGCCCAGATGCGTGGCGAATTGTCTCGTGTTGCCGAGATACGTTATGGCCAAATACCAAAACTTGAAAAAGAGAATTCTGATTACAATGAAAAGCTAAAGAAAATCCAGAAGACTCGCCGCGTATTGAAAGAGGAGATCAACGGTGAAGACATAGCAGCTGTTGTTGCTCGCTGGACAGGTATACCTCTTAACAGAATGCTAGAAGAAGAAGGGGAGAAGCTTGCCAAGATGGAGAATTATCTAAAAGAGAGAGTGATAGGTCAAGATGAAGCAATAAGCAAAGTCTCAGACGCGGTACGCCGCAGTCGCACCGGTGTTGCTGATCCTAATCGCCCAATAGGTTCGTTCTTATTCCTAGGTCCAACAGGAGTAGGTAAGACAGAGTTAACCAAGGCCCTAGCTGAATTCATGTTCAATGATGAGAAGGCGCTTATCAAAATAGACATGAGTGAATACATGGAGAAACACAGCATCAGCAAAATGATAGGCTCACCTGCTGGGTATGTTGGATATGAGGAATCAGGGCAATTAACCGAGGCAGTACGTCACAGACCATACAGCGTGATATTGTTCGACGAAGTCGAGAAGGCTCATCCAGAGGTGTTCAATATATTGCTCCAAGTTCTAGATGAAGGTAAATTAACTGATAACAAAGGCCGCATTGCAAACTTTAAAAATACTATTATTGTAATGACAAGCAATATTGGTTCTCAATACATACAAAAGATGGAGACTATTGGTTTCGCTTCTAATGATACAGGCAATCAATACAGCGAGATGAAGTCAAAAGTAAATGATGCTTTGAAGGATTTCTTCAAACCAGAATTCCTCAACCGCCTCGATGACATACTTATATTCGACGTACTCTCGAAAGAAAACATTGAGAAGATAGTTCGCTTACAAGTTGGTGATGTTGCTAACAGGTTGATGGAGAAGGATATAATTCTGAATGTTGATGATGAAGCGATTGCATTCATAGGAGACAAGTCATTCGATCCAAAATTTGGAGCCAGACCAATTAGAAGATATATACAATCTCACATACTGAACAAAGTGGCCAGCATGATTATCGCTCGCACTTTTGAGAAGGGTGGTCGTGTCGAGGTATCAGTTAAAAAGGGTGAACTTCAAGTTGAGTCAAAGAAGAAAATTAAAAACACTGTTTCTGTTTAAAAGTAAAGCGCCGCCCGCTTCGCGAGGCGGCGCTTTACTTTTGCCTTAATCAATGTTTTTTGCTATAATGTTTCCTATCGCGTCGGTGGTAGAGTGGTCAATTACAACAGACTGTAAATCTGTCGCCCATCGGGCTTCGTTGGTTCAAATCCAACCCGGCGCACAAA
>CAZGVC010000006.1:16409-17749 GCA_964529065.1 uncultured Candidatus Saccharibacteria bacterium | reverse complement strand
TATATTTATTTTTTAAGATATCTGTTAAGCCGTCAGTCGTATAGCCATTTGAATCGGTGGTATTTATATTTTTATATACAAATAGACTAGGGATTTGTGAGAAGTAATATAACTCCTCACCATTTTTAACGTGGGAACAAAAGCGAAATTGCGTAGCAATTTCGCTTTTTATTGCATGCGTTGCGTCTCCGTATACATTACGCAGCATTAACATGTCGCAAAAATAATTATATTTATCTTTGATAATATTCACTTTTGTTAAGTTAATATTGCCAGCGGTTCTATTGGTTACTAGCCATTCATAATTTTCTTTTTCTAAAATACTATTTATTTTCTCCAGAGCATCAGAATACAACCAGTCATCATCATCTAGGAATATTACATAGTCACTCTGCGTATCTTTTGTCTTTTGTAGCGCCAGATTTCTAGAAAAGTTAACACCTCTATTCTCATCATTTTTAATATATATTATTTTCTGATTGGTTTTATATTTATTTTCAAATTCTGCGTAATCATAAAGAGGGGAGTCATTTACAATAATCATTTCAAAATTTTGATATGTCTGACCTAAAACACTCTCTACTGCTCGAGTTAATTGATCCGGTCTGTTGTATGTAGGAGTTATGATAGTGAATTTCATATTATGCAGTGCCTAATAACTTTTTTATAAAGTTTTTAACTTTTAATTTGTCTAAAGTTTTGACGACAATTTTGTGTATGCCAATCTTTTTGATTAATTTGATAGCAGGGTGACCCCAAGAATAATTCCACATGTGTACTGCATAACTTTCACTTGGTGCATTTTTATAATCAAACTTTTTTATATTATCTGCCGTATAAGGATAGAAATATTTCCATTCAAATACCTTAACATTATTTAAAATGTTTATATTCTCATTGTATATTTTAGTTAATATTCTCGGTATTGTTATCAATTCTTTTGTATTAAGGTTGTAATATTCTAAACATTTATCAATGAATACATTGCCCGGGACGCAGGCTATCATGCCAGCAGATATATGAGTCTCATCCTCTTTGCCCAGCACTAACTCATTATTTAAAAACTCATCAAAAGGCCTGAGTACAAACATATCAGTATCTAGATATATACCACCATGCTCACGTAATATTATTAACCTCGCATAATCTGCAACAAAGGCCCACTTTTTTTGATTATAAACATTTCTGCTGTATTCGTATTTGTTCCAATCAAAATTACTTTCATTCCATTCGATGATCTCATAATCTGGCAATATCTTTCGCCATGAGGCGATACACCTTTCAATCAGCTCGCCTTTTGCTCCATTACCGAACCAGCAATAGTGTATCTTTTTTGGTAT
>CAZGVC010000006.1:0-16309 GCA_964529065.1 uncultured Candidatus Saccharibacteria bacterium | reverse complement strand
AGCAAGAATGCGTCGTATTGCGGCAGGAGACTTTTGGCATTGTTGATGTGTCCGTACAGGGTAACTCTTTTGCTTAGATCTTTTTGAGAAATAAGTTTTTCTAGTTTTAATTTATTCTGCCCATCGCCAATGATGTGATAGTGAACATTTCTAATTTGAGGCAGGATTTTGATTACTGTGTCATGGGCTTTGTTATGATTGAGTTCGCCGATACTGACTATGTGTTTGATCTTCTTGTCGTCACTGCTGCCGTCAGAGAGTTTAGGTAGCTGTTTATAATCTGTTTTTTGTATTCCGTTATAAATAACAGTCATTTTCTTTTTTATAAAGCTTGGCGCATGCAGACTCTCTACGACATTTTCTGATACGGCGATGGTTCGGTGTGATAGGAATACAACTAGCCACATCATCAATCTCAAAATATTTTTGATTAAGAAGTTCCTATCTTCATTATGTGGCCAACCATGCGCAGTGAATATGACTAGAGGTGTCTTGGCTGCGCGTGCAGCTAGCGCACCAAGCAAAGATATTTTTGAGCTGTGCAAATGTATTATGTCAGGGTCAACGTCTTTTATGTATCTGTACAGGTCAAAAAAGTTTTTGAACAGAGTAAACGGATTTAAATTATTTTTAATATTTAAAGAATGCGTTTTGATTTTTTTCGAAGCTAGTCTATCTAATAGTTCTCCATTGTTGCCGCTAGCTACTATGACTTCATAATTATTCTGTATCTTAGGGTGGGTTGCCAAATCATGTACCGCTTTTTGAGCGCCACCCCAATTAGATTTGGTGATTAGATACAAAACCTTTTTCACATGCACAGTATAACAGGAGGATGCTATACTAGGAATATATGCAAAAAACCCTATTTATTACAGGAGGAGCAGGATATGTAGGCCAAATGTTGGTTGATCAATACGCCGGTCGTGACGATGTCAAAATGATAATTGCTTTGGACAAGGAGGCTGAGCCGTCTATGTACAAGTCGCACAAAAACAGAGATAAGTTGGTTTATGTTCATGCGAACACTAGTGACAAAACATGGCAGTCAAAAGTCGCTCAGTACAAACCGGAGATAGTAATACACACAGCATGGCAAATACGTGAGATATATGGCAACAGGCCGCTGTCATATAAGTGGAACATAGATGGCTCAGATGAGATTTTTGATTTTTGTTTGGAGAATAGTTTTGTTGAGAGATTGGTTTATTTCTCAACTGTTGCTTCATACGGCGCCTTCGCTGATAACAGTTTGGACTACAGATATGTTGAGACTGATCCGTTTAGAAAGACTAATTATCTGTATGCAGAAGAGAAGCGTTGGACTGAGGAGCATTTGGAGAAAAAGGTAAAAGACCAAACCGAAAAAGGTGGACACATGCCTATTATCTCAGTTGTTCGTCCTGCTGCTATTTCTGGACCAAGGGGTAGATATGACCGTGTGCGTTTTGGATTGCAGGCGGCATTATCTGGTCACCTCAAGGGTAACTTCGTATATAAGATAATTTCGGCCATGGTTTCATTTGTTCCTGTTACTCCGAAGTGGCTTAGGCAATATATACATGAGGATGATGTTTGTGACCTGGTTGCATTATTAGCATTTGATGGAAAGGTTAATCATAAATACGAAGTGTTTAATATTTGCCCCCCAGGGGATGTTGTGCTCGGGCCTGATATGGCGAAGGCTGTAGGTAAGAGGGCTTTGCCGATACGCCCATGGATGGCGAGACTCGCTTTCTTTTTCTTCTGGCATGTGACACGCGGCAGAATACCAACAGCAGAAGGTAGTTGGAAAGGGTACAGCTATCCAATAGCGGTTGACGGTAGCAAGCTAACAAAAATGTATGGATATAATTATAAATTTGGTTCTAGGGATGCCTTTACAAAAAATGAAGGTCGTTATGCTAAACTTAAATAGATAAATATATGGATATACTTTTAATTGCAATTTTAGTTTTTATTTTTATTAAGATCTATGTCATGAATCACAAGATGACAGAGATGCAAAAAGATATACACCTAATATCAATGGGTAAGTTAAAGACTATGTCGCAAGAGGATTTGCACCCAACTCATAAAAAAGAAGATTAGAAATATATTGTGTTATAATTTTGCAATGAATACATTTTTAAACTCTCTCAATTGGCGCTTTGCTACAAAGAAGTTCGATACTAATAAAAAAGTTTGCACCGAAGACATACAAAAAATAAAAGATTCTATTAGGTTGTCTCCTAGCTCATTTGGTATACAACCATTTCGTGTTGTTGTGATTGAGGATCAAAAGTTAAAACAAGAATTAAAAGACGCCAGTCTGGGTAACTCACAAGTGGCAGATTGCTCACACCTGTTTGTATTTGTTGCTAAGACTGATTTACAGAAAAGAATAGGCGAGTATGCTGATCTTATAAAAGCTAAAAGTGGAGCAGGGCTTTTCGATAGAATGAAATTTGAAGCAGGAGCGAGGACGTTTTTCGGACTTGTCGGTATGAATGAAGAAAAGAAATTGCGCATCGCTAGCAATCAAGCGTACATAGCCCTAGGTTTCGCGTTAGCCGCTTGTGCCGAGCTACACATAGATAGTTGCCCAATGGAGGGCTTCTCAGCTGACTCTTATCATCGCATTCTAGGTCTAAAAGACGACGAATATGCTGCCGTTATCCTAGCTGTCGGGTATCGTTCTGCTGATCCAGCTTTTACAAAAACCAGATTTGGAGAAGAAGAAATTTTCGAGATTAGGTAGATTTGCATTTTATATTTAAAAGAGTAGGATTAAGTTAGGGTGAGTTGTGGAGATCTAGGAGAGTTTTTTACTTCGGGCTTTCGGGTATTGTAGCTCGATGTTTAGATGTGATATTTGTTTGTTTTGGGGCCGTGTGCCTTGGTTCCAATTTCGACAATCTCGCCTTGCTGTTTTGGATTTAGCTCATCGCGACAATCTGAAAAAGGGTTAACCATACCTAATTTATATTTGTTTATCTGATCACCGTCAGGTACACAAAGAAAGCGGCAAGCTTCGCATCTCATCCTACCAACGTGCAGTTTCTGCACGTTTTTGTTTTGCACAATTTTGGGGTTGTAAAGTGGCTAAAATATGGTATAATTTGCGGGCGCTGATTACGATTGTGTATTGGACTAGCCGACTTATAAAATAGCCAAAGTTTTTAATAATTCAATAAAGTATGCAAAAAAGTGTTGCAACACTTCCAAAAAAGACTTTCTCGAAATACAGAAAGCCGTTAGCAGAATTACCAAACCTAGTCGAAAACCAATTACTTTCGTACAAGAATCTAATTGAAAAAGATATACCAGAAATATTCAAAGAGTTTAGTCCTATTAAGGATTACTCTGAGAAGAAATTTGAGTTAGAGTTTCTTTCATTTGAAATTTCTAATCCAAAATTTGATGAGGTATATGCAAAGGAGAACAAGCTCACATATGAGGCTCCTATGCGCGTCAAGTTACGCCTTAAAAATAAAATTTTAAATACAACAAAAGAGCAGGAGATATTCATGGCGGATTTTCCTCTTATGACTGTACACGGAACATTCATCGTTAACGGTGTTGAACGTGTAGTTGTGCCACAGCTTGCTCGTTCATTCGGCGTTTTCTTCGATGCTGAAGAGGTTAAGGGTCATAGATATTTCGGAGCCAAGATTATACCTTCTCGTGGTGTGTGGGCTGAGGTTTTGTCTGAGCCAGACAATCAAATGTCAGTTCGTATAGACAAGAAGAGAAAATTCGGAATTGTACCTATGCTGCGTGCATTTGGTTTTGGTTCTGATGAGGCTATTTTAAACTCTTTTGTATCTGATGATGCCAAGGCTTATGTTAAGAATTTGCTAGAAAAAGACACAATCAAGAATACTCAAGAGGCTTATGTTGAGATATACAAACGCCTTCGTGATGGTGACATGGCTACACCTGAGAATGCCAAAGAGTATTTCGATACACTGTTTTCTGCTGAGCGTTATGATCTGTCTCCAGTTGGACGTTTTCGTTTCAACAAAAGATTCCATTTACCTCTAGAAGGCAAGGAGTCGGAGCGTAGAACTCTTTCTAAAGAGGACATTGTAAAGATAATCGAGCACGTAATCACTCTTAACGCTACGCCTAATGCAGTTGAAGATGACATTGACCATCTAGGATCACGTCGTGTACGTTTCGTGGGAGAGATGATGGCAGCAAAAGTTCGCACTGGTATGACTCAAATGAAGAGAAATATTCAGGACAAGATGTCAGTTATAGATACAGACACCACATTGCCTGTGTCTATTGTTAATCAACGTCCGCTTCAGGCTCGTATCAAGGAGTTCTTCACAACTAATCAGTTGTCTCAGTTCATGATACAAGAGAACTTGCTAGCTGAGGTTGAGCATTTGCGTACATTATCAGCCCTCGGTCCAGGAGGTCTGACTCGTGAGCGTGCAGGATTCGAGGTTCGTGATGTGCATACTTCTCATTATGGTCGTGTGTGTCCAATTCATACCCCAGAAGGTCCAAATATTGGTCTTATTCTTCGCCAGTCTAATTATGCACGTATCAATGACTTCGGTATCATAGAAACTCCTTATGTAAAAGTTAAGGATGGCAAGATTACAAAAGAGATAGTGTACATGAACGCCCTCGAAGAAGAGAAACATATAATAGGAACTGCTTCTGTTGAGTATGGTAAAGACATGATGATTGTTGGCGAGAAGGTAGCCGCTCGTAAATACGCACAACCAGCAATCGTGGATGTTATGGATGTTGA
Source organism: uncultured Candidatus Saccharibacteria bacterium (assembly GCA_964529065.1). Classification (GTDB taxonomy): domain Bacteria; phylum Patescibacteriota; class Minisyncoccia; order Phycocordibacterales; family UBA5272; genus JAUPVO01. The sequence continues at coordinate 11,559 of CAZGVC010000006.1, read as the reverse complement.
GTACCTAGACGTGTCTACTAATCAGGCATACTCTATTGCTACGTCTATGATTCCATTCTTGGAGCATGATGACGCGAACCGTGCACTGATGGGTTCTAACATGCAGCGTCAAGCAGTACCACTTGTTATACCTGAGGCACCATATGTGTCTACTGGTATGGAGGCTGATGCAGCTAAGAATATTGGACGTTTAGTCTATGCTGAGGAGGACGGTAAGGTTACTTATGTTGATGCTGGCAAGATTGTTGTTAAGTCTGGCAAAGTAGAAAAAGAGTACAATCTGATTACTTTCTCTCGTACTAACGCATTCAATATTTTCCATCAACGCCCTGTTGTAGAGAAGGGGCAAGAAGTGAAGGCTGGTGACTTGCTGGCTGATGCTGCTACTTCTGACAACGGACAGATAGCATTAGGCCAGAATGTTCGTGTAGCATTCATGACATGGAATGGTGCTAATTATGAGGACGCGATTATAATCTCAGAGAGACTCGTAAAAGAGAGCAAATTCACTTCTATACATATTGAGGAATTAGTATGTAATGTTCGTGATACAAAGTTGGGTGTTGAGGTAACAACTCATGACATTCCGAATGTTGGTGAGGCCAAACTTCGCAACCTAGATGAGGACGGTATTATTCGTATCGGTGCTGAGGTTCGTCCTGGCGACATATTGGTAGGTAAGATTACTCCAAAAGGAGAGCAAGAGTTAACTCCAGAGGAGAGACTACTTCGTTCTATATTCGGCGAGAAGGTGCGTGATGTGAAGGACTCATCGTTACGTCTTGATAATGGTAAACGTGGACGTATTATCGGTGTGAAGGTGTTCTCACGTGAGCGTGGTGACCAACTTGAGAGTGGTATTGTAAAGCGTATTCATATTGAGATCGCTCAAACAAGAAATATTACAGTTGGAGACAAGTTAGCTGGACGTCATGGTAACAAAGGTGTTATATCAAGAGTGTTACCAATAGAAGAGATGCCATACACAGCAGACGGAACTCCTATTGATATTATCCTTACTCCACTCGGTGTGCCATCACGTATGAATCTAGGACAGATTCTAGAAATGCATTTAGGTTACGCTGCTGAGACGCTAGGTTATCAAGCGGTAGTGCCTTCATTCCAAGGTGCAACTGTAGAAGAGATACAAACTGAACTTGAGAAGGCTGGTATGGACAAGTCGGGAACTGTAACACTATTCGATGGACGCACTGGAGAGGCATTTGAGAAGCCTATTGCAGTTGGAACTATGTATATGCTCAAGCTACATCACATGGTTGAGGATAAAATACATCAACGCTCTATCGGTCCATACTCACTTATCACTCAACAGCCTCTTGGTGGTAAAGCTCAAGGAGGAGGTCAGCGTTTCGGAGAAATGGAGGTGTGGGCGCTCGAAGGATACGGTGCGGCAAATGTTCTTCGCGAAATGCTCACTATTAAGTCAGACGATATAGAGGGTCGTGCAGCAGCTTTTGATAGCATTATCAAAGGTGAAGACATGAGCGAGCCGGGTACACCAGCCAGCTTCGTAGTGATGCTTAACACACTTCGTGGTTTAGGGTTTGATGTTATTCCAAAAGGTGGCAAGGTTACAGAAGAGAAACTTATTGGCGAGGACGTTATTAATGATTAATTAACTTCACTATAAAAATATGAAAACAATCAATGCAACAAATTTTGATGCTCTAGAAATCAAAATATCATCTCCTGAGGCGGTGCGCGCTTGGAGTTATGGTGAGGTTACAAAACCAGAAACCATTAACTATCGTACAGGTCGTAGCGAGAGATACGGTCTATTCGACGAGAGAATATTCGGCCCTGAGAAGGATTATGAGTGTTATTGTGGTAAATACCGTCGTATCAGATACAAAGGTATTATTTGTGAGAAATGTGGGGTGGAGGTAACCAAATCAATAGTTCGTCGCGAGCGTATGGGTCACATCGAGTTAGCTGTTCCAGTTGCTCATATACTATTCTTAAGAAATGTTCCGTCTAGAATCGCAATGGTAATTGGGGCTACTCTTTCTGATGTTGAGAAAGTTGTTTACTTCGCTGGATATATCATTACAAAAGTTAATGAGGAGCAAAAAACAGAAGTTATCAAGAATCTTGAGAGTGAGTTCAAGGCAAAAATCAAATCAGCAACAGATGACAAGACTCGTGAGAGATTGGAGGAACTAATGGATACAGCTAAAAAAGAAATCGCCGATATAAAACCTTGGAAGATACTAGACGAGCTTGTGTATCACAAATACGCAATGAAATACGGCGCATGTTTTGATGCTAAGATTGGTGCTGAGGCATTGTATGAGGTATTCAAATCAATAGACCTACCAACTCTTGAGAAAGATTTGACTGCTGCAGTTGAAAAAGCTGGCTCAGTTGAGAGAGAGAAACTTGAGAAGAGATTGTCACTTATACGTGCATTTCAAAATGCTGGCATCAGACCAGAGTGGATGTTCTTCACAGCTCTACCTGTTATCCCGCCTGGAATACGTCCTATGGTGGCGCTAGAGGGAGGTCGTCATGCTACATCAGATGTGAATGATCTATATCGTCGCGTGATTAATCGTAACAATCGTCTCAAGAAATTGATGGAGATAGATGCTCCAGATGTTATCTTGCGTAATGAAAAGCGTATCTTGCAGGAGGCGGTTGACGCACTTATCGACAACTCGGCACGTCATGGTGATGCAGCTGTTGCATTAACAGGACAGAAGAGAGTGCTCAAGTCATTGTCTGATAACCTGAAAGGTAAGCAAGGTTTGCTTCGTGGTAACTTGCTCGGTAAACGTGTGGACTATTCAGCTCGTTCAGTAATTGTGGTGGGTCCTGATCTTACTTTGGATGAATGTGGTCTACCTAAAAACATGGCACTTGAGTTGTTCAAGCCATTCGTAGTATCGAAACTAATCGAGCGTGAACTTGCGTTCAACATTCGTGGTGCTAACAAGTTAGTTGAGGATGGTATCCCAGAAGTGTGGGCGATACTTGAGGAGGTAATAGAAGGTAAATACGTTCTTCTTAACCGTGCCCCAACACTACACCGTCTAGGTATTCAGGCGTTCCGTCCAAGATTGATCGAAGGTAAAGCTATACAGCTTCATCCACTTGTGTGTGAGGCGTTCAATGCGGACTTCGACGGAGACCAAATGGCCGTACACTTGCCGCTGTCTGTTGCCGCTCAGCAAGAGGCTCGCGAGTTGATGGCTGCTAAGGGTAACCTTCTAAAACCAGGTTCTGGAGAGTCTATTGTTAGTCCTCGTATGGATATGGTTCTAGGAGCGTATTGGATGACGACTATTGTTGACGGAGAGAAAGGTGAAGGTAAATACTTTGCATCACCTAATGAGGCGATAACTGCACATGACTTCGATATGGTTGGCTACAGAGCTAAGATAAAAGTAATGCCTTCTGACAAAGAGAAATATGCAGCATTCGATGGCAAGCCATTCGATACAACCGTAGGAAGATTATTATTCAATGCAATATTCCCTAATGACTATCCATTCATTAATGAGGAGGTTGGTAAGAAAAAGATTAATCAAATCCTAGATGATGTGTTCGCACGTTACGGTGTTGCTGGTGCTCCAGCTATTATCGACAAGATAAAAGCTTTCGGATTCAAATATGCAACTATCTCAGGAACAACATGGAGCTTGACTGCTGTTGAACAACCAGAAGAGAAAACACCTCTTATTGCAAAAGGTTGGGATATGGTTGGCGAGATAGAAGATAACTATAACGAAGGACTTCTTTCTGAAGAAGAGAAACACGTTAAGACTATTGAGGTGTGGCAGATTATAAGAAAGGAAATTCAAGATATTCTTGAGCAGAGACTAAAAGGTACGAGAAATTCTGTTTCTGACTTGATTACATCTGGAGCTCGTGGACAAGTATCGCAGTTGATTCAGCTTGCTGGTATGAAGGGTATTATGGTGAACAACTCAGGAGGACAACTAGAATTCCCTGTTATTGGTTCTAATATAGAAGGCTTCTCGCCACTCGAGTACTTCATTACTACTTACGGTGCTCGTAAAGGTAATTCCGATACAGCTCTTAAGACTGCTCAAGCTGGATATCTTACACGTCGCTTGGTTGACGTTGCTCAGGATGCGATTGTAACTGAGGAGGATTGTGGAACATCAAAATCAAAAACATTCTTTAGAAAAAATGTATTAGGTAATGAGATCTCTATTGCAAAAGCAATACGTGGTCGTCACCTAGCAGAAGACATAACTGCCGGAGATAAGAAATTCAAAAAAGGTGATCTTGTAACTACTAAGGATGCGGCACTTATTGAGAACAGTGATGTTGAGTCAGTAAAAGTGTTCACTCCTATGTTTTGTGAATCGCTTCACGGTGTATGTCGCAAGTGTTACGGACTAGACATGGGTCGCTCTAAACCAGTTGACCTTGGCGAGGCGGTAGGTATTGTTGCTGCGCAGGCGATCGGTGAGCCAGGTACTCAGCTAACAATGCGTACATTCCACTCTGGAGGTGTGGCGGGTACTGATATTACACAAGGTCTCCCTCGTGTAGAAGAGATTTTCGAGCGTCGCGCTCCGAAGAGTCCTGCAGTAGTGGCTCATGAGAATGGTGAGGTGTATGAGATAAGAGTTGAGAAAGGTCAGAAGACTATTGTTATTTTAATGGATGAGAATGAGTCTAAAGGTAACAAAAAAGGCAAGATGGTTGAGTATGAGGTATTGCCAAGACGTACTCCACTTGTTAAGAAGGGTGACAAAGTTGTTCGTGGTCAAATATTAACTGACGGTTCTGCTGATATTGAGGAGGTGTTCAAATACGCCGGACGCGAGGCAGCTGAGGATTATATCGTTCAAGAGATCTTGAAGGTATACGAGTTGCAAGGTGCGTCTATTAGCCGTAAACACATCGAGGTTATCATCAAGCAGATGACTGGACGTGTTAAGATTGCAAAACCAGGAGACTCAAGATTCAGTCAAGGAGATGTACTCGAGATCTCGACATGGCGTGCTGAGAATGAGGAGATCAAGGCTCGTGGTGGTGTGGAGTCTGTTGCTAATCCGCTAATACTAGGAGTGTCAGATGTGGCGTTAACTACTACATCATGGCTATCTAGTGCGTCATTCCAGAATACAACACGTGTGTTAATCTCTGCATCTACCAAGGGTCAGATTGACGACCTCCGTGGATTAAAAGAGAACGTTATCATTGGTAAACTTATACCAGCGGGAACTGGAATTCGTGGTCTAAACAAGAACTAGGTTTCATTTGTTTTTAAATAAAGCCGCCCCGAAGGGGCGGCTTTATTTATTCCAGAATTTGTGTTATTATTATACGGCTACCTTAACTCGGCGCAATTGTGTATGCAACTAGCTAGCGAACACAAATGTACTTGAAAGTAAGGCGGCAAAAGAGAGAAAATATTTATGGCAAAAACATCAGTTATTGCAAGAGCTCAAAAGAAACCGAAATTTTCTACTCGCACCGTTAACAGATGTTTCAAATGTGGTCGTAAACACGGCTTCATGAGAGACTTCGGCGTTTGTCGTCACTGTTTTCGTGAATTAGCAAGCGAGGGGCAAATCCCGGGAGTAAAAAAGGCTTCTTGGTAATCTATTATTATGGATAGAATAGCAAATCTTTTAACAACACTTAGAAATGCAGGTGTTATTAGAAAAGAAAAAGTAGTTGTACCTTATTCAAAATACACACTTAACATCCTTGAAGCTCTTAAGGAAGGTGAGTATATAAAGGCGGTACACGCTAACCCAGAGAATTACTCTATTGAAGTTGTTCTTAATTATGACAACAACAAGGAGCACAAAATTCGTGAGGTAAAACGTATTTCAAAACCAGGTCGTAGAGTGTATTACAAAATCACAGATATTAATAAGATTAAGAATGGCTTCGGTAATGTTATATTATCGACACCAAAAGGTATTATGACAGGCAAGGCGGCTCGCGCTAATAATACAGGAGGTGAGGCATTGTTCGAGATCTTCTAAAGATATGAGCAGAATAGGAAAACAAATTATTACAATACCTGCAGGAGTTGAGGTTAATATCTCAAATACTGAAGTATCAGTAAAAGGTCCAAAAGGAGAATTAAAACTCCCTGTTCGTGATGAGGTTACACTTAAGATCGACAATGGAACATTAACAAGTGAGCCACGTCGCAATGACAAGTTCGCTCGCAGTTTGTGGGGGACATATATGTCACGTGTGAAGGCTATGATTGCCGGAGTTCAAGCTCCATTTGTTAAGAAGTTATTAGTTGAAGGTGTTGGTTTCAAATGGGAAGTTCAAGGAACTAATTTGAAATTATCACTAGGCTTCTCACATCCTGTTATAGTCGAGATACCAAAAGGTATTGAGGTCAAAGCAGAGAAAAGTGAGCTAACTGTAACAGGTATAGACAAAGAGGCGGTTACTCTATTTGCAATGCAAATTAGAAAGCTTAAGAAACCTGAGCCGTACAAAGGCAAGGGTATACGTTACGAGGGCGAGGTCATCCGTCGTAAAGAAGGTAAAAAATCAGCATAATATATGAAAAAGAATAATACAGAAAAACGTCTTCGTATTCACAAGAAAATTCGTTCTCGCATTATGGGGACGGAAGAGAGACCGAGACTTGCGGTATTCCGCTCTAATGCATATATTTATGCTCAGATTATTAACGACGACACAAAGTCAACAGTAGCAGCAGCGTCTGATCTAAAGCTTGGTAAAATGTCTAAAATGGACAGAGCTAAGAAAGTAGGAGAAGATGTAGCGGCAGCAGCTAAAAAGGCAGGTGTGAGCAAAGTTGTATTCGATAGAGGAGGTTTTGCTTACAAAGGTCGTGTAGCGGCTCTCGCTGAGGCAGCTCGTAATGCTGGCCTAGTGTTCTAAAATTTATGTCAGAAGAAATAAAAACAACACAAGATATCGCTGAGCCTACTGCACCAGTTGCAGCGGAGCAGGCGACTGAGGAAGTTGCAGCAGCACCTGCCGAGGCCACAAAAGCTGAAGACAAAGGTGATGCGAAACGTGGGTTTCGCCGCGGCGCACCACGTAATGGTAAAGGTGGACCAAGAAGAAACGATCGCAATTCTCGCGCTCCACGCGAGAAACCAGAATTCGACCAAAAGACACTAGACGTACGTCGTGTGACTCGTGTAGTTTCTGGTGGACGCAGATTCTCTCTTCATGTAACTCTTGTTGCAGGAGATAGAAATGGTCGTGTAGGTCTTGGTACTGGTAAAGCTACCGATACACAAGCAGCAATGGCTAAAGCTTTAAAATCTGCTCGCAAGAACATGATCAAGCTTAACCTAACAGATAACAAGTCTATTATTCACGAGACAGATGCAAAATACGATACAGCTAAAGTTTGGATTTCTCCAAACAAAGGTAAAGGTCTTATTGCTGGATCTTCAGCTCGTGTGATTTTGAACCTAGCGGGAGCAGCTAATGTTACTGCTAAGTTCCACGGTGGGACAAAGAATAAACTTAATAACGCTCGTGCAACTATGAAGGCACTTCGCAAAATAGCAACTATCGCTTAAATATATGCAAATACATCAAATCAAAAGAGAAAACGCAAATAGACAGGAGCGCCAAGTTGGTCGCGGAGGTAAACGTGGTAAGACATCGGGTCGCGGAGGCAAAGGACAAACAGCTCGTGCTGGTAACAAACGCCGCCCAGCGATGCGTGACATTATCAAGAAGCTTCCAAAGTTGCGTGGACGCGGAATGAACACAAACAAAGCTTTCCGTGAGAAACCAGTTGCAGTTAACTTAACTGAACTTAATCTATTTGAAAATGGTTCAGTTGTTAACCCAACATCGCTAGTTGCTAATGGTATCCTAGAGATGAAAAATGGTAAATTCCCAGCTGTGAAAATCATGGCAACAGGAACATTAGACAAGAAATTAAGCTTTGAAAACGTTGAATTTTCAGCAGCAGCAAAGGCAAAATTAGGTCTATAATCCTATTATAACAACACAAAAAATCTCCCTTGGGGAGATTTTTTGTTTTGCTATATTTTGTTAGAATTGAGTTATGAATGAATTAGAAAAGTTGTTAGGTAGCCAAGAAAAAGTAAAGCTAATAAGAATGTTTTTAGCAAATAGAGACACACTCTTTCAAGTGGAGGATATAGTAAAGTTGGCAAAATTGAAAAGTGAAAAAGTTAGAAAAGAATTAAATAATCTTATAGCTGCTAATCTTATAATAAAATCAAAAGAGAGAATGGCAAAGTTACCCGCTAATTCAAAATCAAAAAAATTAGCAATCAAAGAATACACTTGTTACAAATTAAATCCAAGCTTTAGATTCATTAACTCTCTTACTGATCTGATGTTTGATTTTAAGAATGCTAATACTGATGTGTTGTACGACAGATTCAAAGCGATAGGACGAACTAAGTTATTCATTGTTTCTGGCGTTTTCTTGGGTGAAGACAAGTCGCGTGCCGACATAATGTATGTTGGTGAAGGTATAAAGAAAAATGTCGCCGACAAAGTTATATCTGACCTGCGTGCTGAGTTGGGTAGAGAGTTAGATATAGTTATATTTGATCTAGAGGAGTTCAACTACAGATATAAGATGTTCGATAGATTTGTTAGGGACTTGCTTGCTGGTAATCATGTCAAAATAGTAAATAAACTTAATATTTAGTTTATTGTTATAATTAAGCTATGTCACCAGTCGAAGAGATAAAATCAAAATTAGGCATAGTCGAGGTAATATCTCAATACTTGAGACTAGAAAAATCCGGTAGCCAATATAAGGCAAGGTGCCCATTCCACAACGAGCGCACACCGAGTTTTTATGTTTCGCCAAGCCGTAACAGCTTTCATTGTTTTGGCTGTAATGAATCTGGAGATATTTTTTCTTTTGTAGAAAAGATAGAACATATAGAATTCCGTGACGCCCTAAAGATGCTTGCGGATCGCGCTGGTGTTACTCTGCGTGCTCAGAATAAAAATGAAGAATCAAAATTGCTTCCAATATTAAAACTCACTACAGAGCATTATTCTAAGAATCTTTTCAACAGTATTGAGGCTAAGAAGTATGTGCATGACAGAGGGGTGACTGACACATTAATAGAAAAGTTCCTGATTGGTTACGCTAAAAAAGATTGGAGGGATCTGTATGATGTTTTGAAAAAGGCTAATTTTGATGACCAGGATTGCGTCGATAGTGGTCTGATTATTAGAACTGATGAGGGTAAATATTATGATAGGTTCAGAGGCAGGATAATGTTCCCAATTTGTAGCGCTGGCGGGGCAATAGTTGGATTCACTGGTAGGATATTGCCACAGTACGACGATGGACAAACTGGTAAATATGTTAACACTCCAGAGACGCCACTGTATCATAAGAGTCAGGTTTTATTTAACTATGACAAGGCTAAGAAGAGTGTTGCAGATAAGAGAGAGATAATATTAGTTGAAGGTCAGATGGACGTAGTTATGAGTGTGAAGTGTGGCGTTGAGAATGTTGTTGCTGTGTCTGGTACTGCATTCACTGAGGAGCATGTGAGGATAATATCAAGATTAGCAGACAGGGTGGTGCTAGCCTTCGACAATGACGCCGCAGGACACAAAGCTAGCGAGAGGGCGGGCCTGATGTGTATATATGGCGGCCTGGAAGTCTACACAGTCAACATGAGCGGCAAAGATGTGGCTGACATGGCGCTTGATAATCTAGATACCTGGGGAGAGATTTTGAAAAACAAAGTCTTGTTAATAGACTGGTATGTAGCCGAAGCGCTCAAGCTAGATTCAAAATTAAGAATTAATTATGTTAGGCAATATTTAGTGCCACTTTTAAAAGCAATCAAAAGTCCTCTTGAAAAGGATGTGTACATCAATCAGGCGGCACTCCGTCTTGGTTTGGATAATCTATCTCTTAAAAAAGAAATAGATTCATACATCTCAGAACATAAAGAGGAAAAAGAAGTTGTCTCAGAGATTAACAATCCTATAGATCTAGAAAAAGAGATGGCTGCTTTGTCGCAACATTTTGGTGAGGACTATGCGCATGATATACCAGAAGACATAATCAATGCTAGCTTGATGGAGTTGGAACAAAAACATGCTTTGAATGAGAAATATTTTCAGGATATTAAGGCCAAATTAAAACAAAGCAACAAACAAGAGGAAATATTAAAAATAAAACAAGCAATTGCTGATGGGGTTGATGTGGATAATAATCTTGCCAAATTACAAACCCTTATTGCTAAATAGTTTTAAGAATGTTACAATACAATCCTTACACAATTTGTCTATATGGCAGTAAAAAAAGTTATTTTAAAAAAGAATAGTTCTAAAAAAAGTACAGCTAAAACTGTATCAAACAAAACAAAAACTAAAACTACAAAAAAAGTAGTAGCCAAAACAAAGACAATTAAAAAATCAGTCAAAAAAGTTCCCGTTAAAAAAGTTACCAAGAAAGTAAATACAAAAGTTACAAAAAAAGCAGTAAAGAAAATTTCTAAACCTGTTAAAAAAGTTGTAGCTAAAAAAAGTTCTAAATCAAAAGACCCTTCTAAACCAGCTTATAAGCCGAAGGCTTTTACTATTCGCACTAAACCAAAAAAAGAGGGCGAGAAAAAAGAAGAGAAGAAGATTAGCACCAAGGAGCAATTAGCTGAGGAGTTAATCAACAAAGGTAAAGAGAGGGGATTCGTAACTTATGATGAAATAATAAAATACTTCCCAACAATAGAAACTGATATTGTATTTTTGGAGGAGCTTTATGAGAGATTATCCGTTGCGAAGGTAGATGTACTCGAGAGCGGTAACATTCTAAACCTAGATGACGATTTAAAGGGCGGCAAGGAGGAGAATGCTCATGACAGCATTCAGATCTACTTGCGCGAAATTGGCCAATATCCACTCATTGGTGGAGAAGAAGAGAAGATGCTAGCTCAGCGCATAGCAGAAGGAGATGAGGAGGCTAAGAATATTTTAGCCAAATCTAACTTAAGGCTGGTTGTTTCTATTGCTAAGAAATACGTTGGACGCTCGGCGGACTTGTCACTACTTGACCTTATACAAGAGGGTAACATTGGCCTCTTTAAAGCTGTTGAGAAGTTCGACTGGACAAAAGGGTTCAAGTTTTCAACATATGCTACATGGTGGATACGTCAGGCCATTACTCGCGCCCTAGCTGACCAATCGCGTACTATTCGTATCCCGGTGCACATGGTGGAGACTATCGCAAAGTACAAGCAGGTATATCGCAGATTGTCCCAAGACCTAGGTCGTGATCCATTGTCTGAGGAGATAGCAACCGAGATGGACATAGAGCTGGAGAAGGTGCACATGATCGAGAGTATCAATCAAGATACTGTATCTCTTGAGAAGCCGATTGGAGACGATGATGACAAGTCTACTCTCGGTGAATTCATTGCTGATGACAAGATCATCTCTCCAGATCAGGAGGCGTCTAGACGTATACTGCGTGATCAGATAGAGGAGATATTGAGCAGTCTCTCGGACAAGGAACGCGAGATAGTTGAGATGCGTAACGGGCTGGGCGAATATGAGGGGTATCAACACACCCTCGAGGAGGTT
>CAZGVC010000005.1:12181-18485 GCA_964529065.1 uncultured Candidatus Saccharibacteria bacterium | reverse complement strand
TGGAGATAATGCTTGGCACCGTTATGAGCGCAGAAGAGGTAGAGGGTAGCGATAAGTTGTACAGGCTAAAAGTGGACTTTGGAGAAGAGAGGGTTAGAAATGTATTTTCTGGTATTAAAAAATACGTGAGCGTAGACGAGATAGTGGGTAAACAATTCCCATTTGTTACTAATCTTGAACCTCGCAAAATGATGGGGGATTATAGTGAGGCCATGATATTAGCTGGTAGTGAAGGGGAAACATTAGCCCTGATGTCGCCGACGAAAGCTCTACCTAATGGAACAAAATTAAGATAGTGAAAATTCTTTTAGAAAAATTATTTAAATGGGTAGAACATTTTGCGAATACAAAATATAAACTTCATGCGCTGTTTTGGGTTGCGTTTACCGAGTCGTCCTTTTTTATTGTTCCTCCAGACGTATTGATCGCACCAATAGCCGTGTACAAGAAATACAGTGCCAGATTCCTAGCCGTTTTCACTGGTGTAGCCAGCACACTCGGAGGAATATTCGGGTACTGTATCGGGTACTTTTTCTTCCAAACAATTGGAGTTAGTATTATTAATTTTTATGATGCTTGGGATGTGTTTGAGAAGGTCAAGCACCTGTATGAGTCGAGTACATTTTTAACTGTTCTGGTGGCCGCCTTTACCCCTATACCGTACAAGGTGTTCACTTTGGCTGGAGGAATGTTTGGGGTTGATTTGCTAACTTTTGTTGTCGCTTCATTCCTGGGTCGCGGGACAAGGTTCTATGTTGTTGGGTTATTGTCTGAGAAATATGGAGAGAAGGCCCTGCAAGTTATTTTGAAAAAGTATGACAAGGTGTTATTAGTGTTAGGTATTACTGTTCTGGTTGCTATATACTTTCTATTATCAAAATGAAAATCAAAGTAGAGGAGAACGAGATAAAGGTTGTAGGTAGAGGTGGTTATAATCACACCTTCAACTACGGCTACTTATCAATAGACGAGACAGGGTTCCAAGCGGTTGATAATGTAACAGAAACATTAATCAAACACGTCGAAGCAGATGAGGATGTGTTCGTTGAGTCAAAAGGGGGTGTCGTTGCAGCCAAAATGATACAAAGAAAAATGGAAGATAAAATTAAAAGAGAGGTAACGCTGATTAGTCTTTAATTTTTTTGTATATCCAAATAGAAGAAAAGTAGAAAATAGCAGTCAGTATTATTCCTGGCAAAATAAAAGCAATAAATCCAAGCAACATAAGTAGGCCGGTCATGATATAAAAAGCCATTATTTTAAAGGCATGAGGATGAGATATTTTGTAGCTATATTTTAGAGCTTGGATTGCGGTTTTGTTCTCATTTACCATTGCAATGACCGAGAATCCGAAAAGTGAGTACACATACAAAACACCGACAAAGGCTAATGCAAATAAAAGATATAACTCTTTTTCTATTCTTCCATCAACAAAGAAAGTCGCCGAGTCAGCAGAGTAAACGACTAGCGGTGCCACAAATACTAGACACATAACACCTAAAGCTAGTCCTATTAGAAGATAACGGCCAGCCCCCTTGATAGACACACGGTTAAAGTTGAACAGATTAGCGATCTTTACTTTTTTATTTTCTGAGGCGTCCAATGTTCCGCTGATGAAGTTATAACTGAGAACCATTGTTACAAGACTAATAATGAGACTGAATAGTGAATAAATTGGTCCAGTTGCAAAGTTCAGAGTCCCTGTTTTTATAAACATATATATGTCAGCCAAAGATGATATCAATCCAAGAGTTAACATTGCACCCAATATGTATAACCAGTTTTGTTTGAAGCCACGCCACCCAGCTTTATAAGATTCTAAAATAGAAAAAGTATTCATAAATAAAGTATAGCAGAAAAATGATTTCCCATGTATTTGTGGTCACAGATATTTTTCTGACGAAAAATTCGCAGGCCAACGGCTCGCTATTTTTGCCTTTCTCTCATTTCATTCGTTCAAACAAAATATAGCTCCGCCAGACACAAACTAAAAATCAAAAGCGGTTTTGGTTTTCTTAACGTTTGTGTCCCCGCTAGGAATCGAACCTAGATCTAGAGCTTAGAAGGCTCTCGTTCTATCCATTGAACTACGGGGACTTATGGATTGATATATCCTAGCATATTTTTTATCAAATAAAAAAGCGGAATAGTCGCACGTGTGTTAACACGCATAACGTTCCGCCTTACTCGTTACCAAGGGTAACATTTTTGAAACCGATCTTGTACGAGTTGTCCTGGAAAGAGAACGGCACACCTTCTACGGTTTCATCTTCTAGGTAAGCCACCAAGATGTTCATGTCTGTCGAAAGGCATACTGGCAGAGTGCCGTCACCATTTCGCAAGACCTCCTGCGCTTCTTTTATCAATTCGTCGGATACTATCACTGTATCTCCTAAGGGTTCAGGGTATTTCATATTACTCTATTTTTAGTTATTTGTCAATCCATTATAATAATTGTTATATCTACGGCTTAATTCAGCTATATCTCTAAGATCTTGATCTTTCGCTCTTTCAAAATCTGGATTTTCTCCAAAACCACCATTTTGTATTGATTTGCCAAAATCTATAATGGCAGGCATTTTAGATCTGGTGTCTATCATTATGTTTCTGCCGTGTAGATCATTATGAGCAAAACCAGACCTATGGACTATATCAAAGTATTCAAGTAGGGCTGATTTAAAGATTTCTGGTGTTGGTAGGTTTCTTAAGTTCCCAAGTTTCCCTTTTATCATATTATCAATAGTAAAGCCGTTTATAGTTTCCATTACATACAAATAAGAGTCTCCCTTTTGTAAGTAAGAAAATATTTCTGGTGTTTTGATTTTGGTTCCTGCGGTGAGCCTTTTTATCTCAATTGTTATCCTGTATTCCGTATACGCTGATACGTGCCCAGGTGGCTTTTCTGGTTGAGGTCTCATGTATTTAACACAAATAGAAGGGTTTTCCGGAACTCTATATACAAAACCAGCCACACCATCTCCTAGAAATTCTCTAGGGTTATATTTCGCCCCTAAGATTTTTTTAGTAAATGCCTCTAACCAAATTTTACCTTCATTTGAAAGGTTTTCATTTTCAGACAATGAAAAAGATCTAACCTTTTCTCTTTCAGACAACAGTTTGTTTATAAAATCTAAAGAATCTTGGCCATACAGGTCGTCAAATTTTTCTTGCCAGTGGTCTTGTAGTGGTTTTGGTAATTTACAAAACAATCTCTCCGCTTCATCTTGTTTAGACCGAGAGATCTGTTCATGGTCCAAGTTTTCTTCCTCAGGTCTTTTTGCTTGGTTGAATAAAGACATGTGTTTATTTTGTGGGGGATAAGGGATTTGAACCCCTGACCTTCGCAGTGTAAATGCGCTGCTCTACCAACTGAGCTAATCCCCCAAATGTGTGCTAGTATAATACAGTATTTATGTTAAAGAATCAACTAGCTAAAATTTTAGGACTCGGCAGCAAGAATCCTTTTGATATTCTGTATGAGGATGACAATATTTTTATAATCAACAAGCCATCCGGAATAATGGTTCATGCTGATGGGCGTGGCGAGGAAGTGACGATAGCGGACTTGGTCAGGGATAATTATCCCGACCTTGTTGGCGTTGGTGAAGACGACAGACCGGGAATAGTACACAGGCTAGACCGAGACACAACAGGAGTGATGGTGATATGTAAGACAGATGAGGCGTTTAGAAAGATGAAGAATAAGTTCAAGGAGCATCAGGTTCGCAAGGTGTATAGGGCAATAGTAGAAGGCAATATTAAAAATGATACAGGTATAATAGACACTCCGATAGCAAGAGCCAAGAGTGATTTTAGAAAGAAAAGTGTAGTGGACCCATATTCTCAAGACCACAGAGGCGAGGAGAGGGAGGCCGTCACAAAATATAAAGTATTAGCTAGGAGTGAGGATAAGAAGTTCACTTATATCGAGGTCTATCCTGAGACAGGTCGCACACATCAGATACGTGTTCATATGCGTAGTATAAGGCACCCAATAATTGGAGACGATCTGTATGGCTCAAGGGGTGGCAAAGAGGTAGCGCCAAGGACGATGTTGCATGCATTTCGTATAGAATTTACCTTGAGAAACAAGGATATCAAGGTGGAGGCAGCCATACCCAAGGACATGGGGGCCTGTCTTGATAAGCTTTTTAAAATGTGTTAGGATATGCACACTATGAATACTATTCCTGAAACTCTAAAAGATCGCGCAAAGATTGAATTCGCGAGCGGTGACACAGTACGTGTTTGGAGTAAACTAAAAGATAATGACGGTAAATTCCGTTTGCAAGCTTTCGAGGGGCTTGTATTAGCTCGTAAACACGGAGCTGAGGCTGGAGCAACATTTACAATTCGCAAGGTTGCATCAGGAGTTGGTGTTGAGCGTATATTCCCACTTTACTCAATGAATATAGACAAGATAGAAGTTGTTCGCCACGCTAGAACAAGAAGATCTAAACTTTACTATGTTCGTGACAAAGCTATCAAGGACGTTCGCCGCCGTATGAAAGTAGACACAAAGAGAGTAAACAAAGGAGGTGTCACAACAACAGCAGAAGTAGAGGAGACAGTAACAGAATCTGCAGAATAATAAATACAAAACTCGCCCCAGTAGTCTTGGGGCGAGTTTTGTATTATAATGTGCCGCATGCCCAGGTGGCGAAATTGGTAGACGCACTACCTTGAGGTGGTAGCGAGGCAACTCGTGCTGGTTCAAATCCAGTCTTGGGCACCAAAATAAAAACTGCATTTCGATGCAGTTTTTATTTTGCTATAACCCCCTTATTCTTTTTGAGAAGTCTGTATCGTTGGCGTATCTTTCGGCTAGGTCGTTGATTCTGTAGGCGCCTCTTATTTTACCAACAGGTAAATTGGTATCTATTAGTCCTAACTTATAAGCATAGTAATCAGCATCAGCAGGGAAGAGTACAGACCAGTCGAATGGTACGCGTTTGTAATAGACCTTGTTAACATGGTCAACAATATTGGTTGTGCAGGAGTTGGTTAAGGTGTTGTAGAACTCTGGGCTGGCTTGTGTTTCTTGTGCACGTATTAACATGTCTTCGAATAACTCATTGGCGCGTTCCTTGGTTGTTTTCATCGGATACATGTACACATCATCGTGTCTGTAATTAGCTCTTAGCTTTACCAGATCCTGCTCGTCACCTATTACATACATAAGCTCATATTGTCTCATCAGGCCAAGTATTGGGTTAAAGGTTTCACCTTTTTCTTTTCTTATTTCAACCGAAATCGGCAAATATCTACCATCATCGAATTCAAAAGATAGAAATGTGTGTGCTGCACCAAGGCCTTTGAATGGTTCAACTATGAACCAAACCCTCTTAACTGTACCCCTCTGATACGAAGCACTGTAATACGCTGGAGTGTAGCTAGTTGTTGACGCATAAGTGAAGTTTCTTATATCCTCAATCGTTACGGTGTCGCGATTAATTTTTATTTTGGGTAGTACAGCTTGATCCGTTGACCAGTTTCTGTCGTTGCTCGGTTGTATCAGAATCGTCGCTAATCCATAAGCAAACACAGCAAAAATCACAACAATAAATACAGATTTAAAAATTATTTTTATAAACTTTTTAAGTTTTAGCATTTCAAACAGTGTAGCATGTAAGGCTTAACAATACAGCTAAAATGTGTTAATATGCTAGACACTAAAACAGTGTTTTAGAAAAGATGGTGGCTATAGTGTAATGGTTAGCACGCGGGCTTGTGGAGCCCTCAGTTCGGGTTCGAATCCCGATAGCCACACCAATTTGTTTAATATATACTTTTCTCATGAGCAAAGCCGATGATGCGATTTCGTTTCAGCTATCAAATTAAATTAATATATGCAAAAGCAAAATGGTTTGGCGGAGAATAAGATAGGGTTACTCGGATCAACTATTATGGGAATAGCGGGTACGGCGCCAGCATTCAGTATTGAGGTCACAACATCAACAATACTTGCAGTTGTTGGTATTCTAGCCCCGGCATCTATATTCTATTGCGGCCTGATTATGCTTGGCATTGCTTTTGCTTTTATTAACCTTAACAAGGTGTACCCAAGTGCCGGTACGTCTTATACCTGGGTGTCTAAAATATTCGGCAGGGGATTAGGATTCTTCACAGGCTGGTCGCTGTTGGCTGCAGTGTGTTTGTTCATGGTGTCTGGGACGCTACCGATTGCGAATGCTACATTGTTACTCATCTCGCCAGAACATGTGAACAATGTTAATTATGTTGCGATAGTATCTGTCATTTGGCTCACTCTTGTAACTGCAATAGTGTTGAAAGGTATCAAGGC
>CAZGVC010000005.1:0-12081 GCA_964529065.1 uncultured Candidatus Saccharibacteria bacterium | reverse complement strand
TATCTGTCATTTGGCTCACTCTTGTAACTGCAATAGTGTTGAAAGGTATCAAGGCCTCGAGTATTGTTCAGACAACTATAACGTTAGTGGAGATGGTTATTATGCTTGTGCTGCTTATTGGAGGATTCGTCATGTTCTCAGGTTCACCAGTTAACGCCCCGTCGATAGACTGGTTCCTGCCAACCGGGTTCACCAGCACACTGTTTGTAACAGGAGCATTAACCGCCATGTTCTTCTACTGGGGTTGGGATGTGATACTCAATCTCTCGGAAGAAACAAAAGAGAAGAATCATACACCTGGCAAGGCGGTGTTCCTAGCCATGATTAGCCTAATAGTTATATTTATAGCTTTTATGTTCATCTCTCTTATGGGATTAACTGCGGCAGATATTGAGCATTATAACACTAATATTATTTTTGCATTGGCTGAGAAGGTGTTCGGCAGCACTTATGGTTATATAGCTATTATCGTTGTACTACTCAGCACACTCGGCACATTAGAAACTGGCATGCTCCAGTTCACGAGAACCTTGTTCGCAAAGTCGCGCGACGGCGTACTGCACAGCAGATACTCGCGTGTTCATCACAATTGGCAGACACCATGGGTTGCGACTCTTGTGATGTGGGGTATGGGGGTAACGCTTATATATTTGTCTTCCTATTTGCCGTCTATTAACCAGATATTGTCTACATCTATTAGCGCTATTGGTATACAAATATGTTTTTATCTTGGTATGACGGGGTTCGCTTGTGCATGGTACTTCAGAGATATGTATAAAAAGCGTGGGTCCATAACACATTTTTACTATCCACTATTCTCGGCGCTATTTTTAACTTATATTGCAGTCGAGAGTATTATTGGTTTTGATAATTTTACTAGGATTATTGGCCTAGGCGGCATAGCTATAGGTGTTGTACCATTTTTACTAAACACATACAGCACAAAAAAGAGATGAATTTGGTATAATTAGTGTATGAAAACCATCAAGGATTTAAACGATAAAGCTTGGTATCGATTTTTGAAAGTTTTTTATACAGTATTTTTTACAATTGTTGCTATGGTTGTTGTCTACATAACTTTTGAAATAGTTGGAGCACATGAAGAAGATTACTCAGTAACGTGTAACTATGGTAATAAGAGCAAATTTTTAGCTTACAAAGACAAAAAGATAAATGTTTCTTATCATTTTGATTATAAAAGTAACTCAGAGAGATTGTCAGATTCTAGTACAGCAGACATAGTTAAGGCATGTGGCATTTCTTTAAAAGAGAACGAAGATATTCTTTATTACATTTATAATGGAACTTTTGACGGTCCAAGGAGATTTGATCTAGAAAAAATAAAAGTTACCGATCTTTCTGATTCACTATTCTTAATACCGGGTTTTTTGATTATTTTTTTTATTGCAGAAATAGTCAGAAGAGTTTTTTACTATATAGTTTTAGGCAGTCTAACACCAAAGAAAAATTAATGAGTAAAAAGCTGTTTATATACTTTATTTTAATAATTCCATTTGTTTTAGCCGTAACAAGTGCCTATTTTTATAGAGCGAAAGTTTCAGACACAAAAAATATAGAAATTACAACCGTCGATAAATGTTACGAGTTTAACTTGGGTATGGATAAGATGTCAGAGAATGTGACCAGCCAAGAAAAAAGATCTTGTGCCAGTTTATTGATTGCAGAAGCGGGGGAAAGTGTTATAGAAGATAAAAATGTTTTGGATTATAAGTTATCATTTCAGGCCTTAGAAGCTATTTCAAAAAAAGACTTCGGTAATCTAAAAAGTTTCAATAGGTTTTCTGCGATCAAAGATTTTAACAGTTGTGATAAATTAAGTTCCAACAGTGCTGAGTACGGATGTTATTTAAGACTGGAGGAGTTTTTACAAAATACTTTTCGTAGTCAAATTGCTCAAAATATTCAACTAGAGAAAAAAGCCACCCTAGCAGAGGATGCAAGTATTGCTATGCCCAAAGATCAAGAAGCTCTAAATGAGGATTTGCTTTCTAAAGAAAATGATTGGTACGATCTTTATGTTAAGTCCATAGATAGAAATCAGAGATTGTGTTATGTGTACTCTAGGCAAGACCAAGGTAGCGCTTGGTATAAAGCTATAGCGCAATGTCATATTGAGCTAATATCAAAAGATATTTTATTTATGAATGATTTTTATACGCATTATAGTTCGTATTACAAAAATAAATATAAAGATTTCTAATAAACTTATCACTTCTTCTTCGTGGCTTTTATGAAACCAACGAATACATAAAAGTAGAGTATTAGCTACAAAACTTGCTTGATATATATTTACGGTGCGGTAAACTTAGGTCATGACAACAGATACTATAAAAGATGTATTAAGTAGAATAATTTCTATTAATAAAAACCTCACAGAAGAGTCACTGCGCAACTTGCTCGTTGCTAGTGGCTGGGAAAATGCAGACATAGAGGAAGGGGTTAAGGTTTTCCATGATTATGTCGGCAGTACTAATTTGCCTCCCAGTCAACAAGAAGTAAATGTTGCAGATCTTAAAATGCCTACGCCTGAGCGTGCGCCTGAGCCTGTTGCGCCCGTGTCAGAGAGCGGTATATCTAATTCAGTAACAGAGAGGCTTATTAATGAAGTCGTTGAGCAAAAGAAAGAAGAGAGGGTTGAGGTTAACACTCCGTATACACCGCCTGCGGCATATCAAGTAGAAACACCACCACACACAGAAGAGCAAACTAGTTCAGTCAGTAGACCGTGGGCGCTTATATTAATAGATTCTGTTTTGTTTGTTGTGGCCTTGGGGTTATTGGTATATATAATAATGAATTAAAAGAAAAAGGCGGCCGCGAAGCGGCCGCCTTTTTCTTTTAATTCTAAACCCCTAAGAAAGTCAGAACCTTTTCGTTGATTAGTATCTGCTCAGCATACATACGGACGGATTTCTCATCTGCATTCTTATGCTCAGTTAATATTTTCACAACTTCAGTTTCAACCTCTTCGTCGCTAGGTTTTAGATTCTCTTTGTTAGCGATTTCAAAAATTATAAGCTGAACTTTAGCTCTTTTTGTTGCTGGCTCACGCAACTCATTCTTAAGCTCTTCTTCTGTTTTCTTGATGTGAACTAGATAGTCTTCGAACTTTCCTCCGAATCTCTCTATATCTGCCTTTGTCTGAGCGAAAAGTCTCTCTATCTCCCCATCAACCAGAGTGTCAGGCATTTCTGCTTTTGTTTCAGATTGTAACTTTTCTAATACTTCACTGCGAAGCTTTTCTTTTTCTATTTGCTCCTTCTCTAGTAGTGAGTTTTCTTTGATTTTGTTTTTAAGTATTTCGACAGTGGCGAATTCCTCACCAAAAGATTGAGCAAAAGCATCATCTAAAACTGGCAAGTCCTCATCTTTTATCTCTTCGTCAGCCGCCTTCTTAACACGCATCTTGCGCAGATCTAGCAGAACTTTATCCAGCTCCTCGTCTGTAACAGTCACATCTTTTTTATCTTTCGTGATTTCTTTTGCAAGAGATTTGTAATCAGGCAGGGTTATCTCAGGCATAACGTCAACATGCGCATGGTATACAAAGTCCTCGCCTCTGGCTAGCTTCACAACGTGCACATGTGGGTGTGAGATTATTTTTATTTTGTGCTCGAGTATTACCGCTGGGTATGTTTCATTGATAGCTAGGTCGCTCATCGCCTCTAACACTGTCATCTCGCCATATTTGGCAACAACCATGTCTTCAGGGGCCATGCCTTTGCGGAATCCAGGCATCTCCACCATATCTTGTATTTTCTTGAACCCTTTGTCCCAGTATTTGTTAAAGTCAGTCCAAGGGATGGTCACCTCTATTTCTACTTGTGATTTTTCTTCTTTATTTATTTTTACTTTCATATAATTCAATACTTTCTTTTATAACTTCCTGCGCACGTTTCTCGTCATATACACCTTTGATCTCCACAACTTTATTCTGAATCATTTTGTATGTTTCCATAAAATGCTGAACCTCTTTTATGAAATGCTTAGGAGCTGTCTCAAGTGAGACTGTTTCTTTAAGGCGTGGATCCTCTACTGGCACCGCGATTATTTTTGCATCACTTTCACCATTATCAACCATGTCCATAACAGCCACAGCTCTGGCTTCAACTAGAATTCCAGGTTGTAGGGCATATGTCGTATACAAAACAACATCAAGAGGGTCCCCGTCGTGCCAATGTGTATTAGGAACAAAGCCGTAGTCAAATGGATAATCTTGACCTGTATGCATAACACGATCTAGTTTGATAAGACCTGTTTCCTTGTCTAGCTCGTATTTATTTTTAGAACCTTTTTGTATCTCTATGATAACGTTTAGGTTGCCATCTTTGTTTAGCGCTGGGATTGATTTTAAAATATTCATGATTTTAATTTTTGATTTAATTAATGATTGTTCTCGTATTCATCCGAGTATTCTTCATCATATGAGTCATCAGAAGAGTCAGTCGGGTCCTCGTCCGAGCCGTCAATGTCTATTTTGTATCCAGTAAGCTTCGCTGCTAGGCGAACATTCTGACCACCTTTACCAATAGCTAGAGATTGCTCATCTTTTGTAACCATAACTTTGGCTGATTTATTTTCCTCATCTATTTCAATTGATATTGGCTTCGCAGGAGAGAGTGCTTTTTTGATGAACTCTTTTGCGTCCGAGCTGTGCTCGATGATGTCTATCTTCTCGCCATGTAGTTCAGCAGTGATGGCGTTAACACGTACTCCGCGCTGACCTACACATGCTCCTATTGGATCAACTTTGTCATCATTAGTTCTGACTGCTATTTTTGAGCGGCTACCTGGCTCGCGAGCAACAGAGACTATTTCAACTACACCATCTGCTATTTCGCTAGATTCTGATTTGAAAAGTTCAACTAGGAATTTTGGATGTGAGCGAGATATGCGAATAGACAGTCCGCGAGGGGTGTCTTCGATGCTGTATAGGTATGCCTTGATGCGCGATCCTGGAATAAGTCTTTCATTTTGTAACTGCTCCTCAGATGGCATTATTGCCGTCGCTTTACCTAAGTCAACAAAAGTTAATCCTCTGTCTACGCGCTCAACAACACCAGAAACAATAGTTCCTTCTTTTGCTCCGAACTCTGTTGCTGTTTGCTCACGTTCAGCTTCGCGTAGAGACTGCATAATGACTTGTTTAGCAGTCTGGGCTGCGATACGACCAAAGTCATCTTTTTGTTCAAGTGGGAAAACTAACTCCTCACCAACCTCTACATTCTTCTTCAAGAGGCGTGCCTCATCAATCATAATGTGGCGCTCCTCGTTGTATCTAGGTAGCAGACTGCGTGGGTCGTCTTCTGGTAATGGCTCAGCATTCTCATCCTCGAATCTAACCGCGTCCTTGTCTATAACGATTTTGACTTGCTCAAAAGACATAACGTTTGAATCAAAATCAATATGACACCTTATTAATTGGCCCTTTTTGCCGTACTCTTTTTGGTACGCGGCAGCCAGAGACTTCTCAACTGCGTCTTGAACTTTCTCAAGAGGCAGCTTCTTCTCGCCAGTTAATTCGGCGAGACCTTGCTTTAACATTTTTAAATCTATCATGAATATTTTGTTTAATTTTTTAATAAAAACTGCCGACCGGGCGGTCAGCATTCATCAATCAGTAACAATACAATAATAACATATTTCGTGATAGAATGAAAGCCATATGAATTCTCTGAAGTTAGGAATGTTTCTAGCGGTAAAAACTGTTTTGCATGCTAGCAAATGGACAACAGCACTGATTATAATGGTGATGCTTATAACTTTTCTTAATCTTGTTATAGTTTCAGGTATATTGGTGGGTCTTATTCAGGGAAGTGAGGTTGCGTTCAGGGAGAAGTACCTAGGTGACGTTATAGTTAGTCCTCTTGAGAAGAAAACCAAAATAGAGAGAGCTGGGGAAATAGAATCATTATTAGCTGGTATACCAGATGTAAAAGGTTACACGGCTAGATATATATCAGGCGGCAGTGTGGAGGCTAATTATGCAACAAGACGCAGTGACGACATTGCTAACAAAAAGAATGTGTCTATACGAGGCATCAACCCAGAGCAAGAGGATGTTGTGACAAAGTTAAGTGACAACATGCTAGAAGGCGAGTATCTGACTAGCGCTGATGCTGGTAAATATATATTAATAGGCAAGGATGTATTAGCTAAATACAGTGTCGTTGCGGATGTTGATGCTACCGCACTACGTGATGTTGAGCCGGGCACCAAGGTGCGTGTAAGCATAGGAACAACAACACAAGAGTATAAAGTGAAAGGCATAGTCAAGATAAAAGCTGGAGACCTTTCGTCGGGAATATTTATGGTTGATTCTGAGTTACGCAAATTCGCAAATAAAAACATATCAGACGTAGACGAGATTGCTATTAAGCTAAATCAAGGAGGTAATGCTGTTAAGGTTCGTGATACTTTGCTTCAGAATGGATTCGGCGATTATGCCAAGATACAGACTTTTGAAGAGGGGACACCTGCCTTTGTTATTAATATGAAGCAGCTCTTTGGAGCACTCGGAACATTGTTCGGTTCAGTTGGAGTTGTTGTTGCGGCTATAACTTTGTTCATTGTTATTTTTATCAATGCATTAACAAAGAGAAGACAAATAGGTATATTAAAAGGCATAGGTATAACTAGCGGTACAATACTTTGGAGTTATGTTTTCCAAAGTGTTTTCTACGCTTTTTGTGGGTCTATGCTTGGCTTAATCGCGACTTTTGGATGGCTCAAGCCATTCTTCGACAAGCATCCAATAGACTTTCCATTCTCGGATGGTATATTGGTTGCCGAGGTGTCGACCACAATGATAAGAGTTGGAACATTAATATTTGTAGCCATGTTGGCGGGCTTGATACCTGCTTGGATGGTGGTCAGACGCAACACACTTAACGCAATCTTAGGAAGATAAATATATGTCATCAATCATTTCGGTAAAAAATTTGGAGAAGTCATTCATGGATGGTAAGGAGGTTACAAAAGTCCTAAAGGGTATTGATTTGGAGATACAAAAAGGTGAATTTGTTGCGATTATGGGTCGCTCGGGAGCTGGCAAGTCAACATGTTTGTATCAGTTGTCATTATTGGATCACCCGACAGGCGGGCAAATTATTATCGATGGCAAGAATACGGAGAAACTAGATTCGGACGAAAGGACAAAGTTCAGACTGTATGAGCTGGGTTATGTATTCCAAGATTATTCACTAATACCAGAGTTGTCTGCTGTTGAGAATGTTATGTTGCCGCTACTAATGCAGGGTGTAAGCAAAGCAGATGCGCTCGCGCGTGCTGAGGAGTCGCTCCGATCTGTAGACCTGAGTCACAGATTAGACAATCTTCCGAGCGAGATGTCCGGAGGTGAACAGCAGCGCACCGCGGTAGCAAGAGCAATATGTCACAGACCTAAAATACTTTTCGCTGATGAGCCGACTGCCAATCTAGACGTAGCATCCAGCCAGCGTGTTATGGAGATATTTAGATCTCTAAACAAAAGCGGCCTCACTATTGTTATGGTTACTCATGAGGAAGAATATGGCAAGTTAGCAGACAGAGTTATACGCCTTTCTGACGGAAAGGTGGTCTAGATCTGCATATTTTTTAGTTCCACGCTTGCGTCATTGAAGGCGACTATTTCCCACGGATTGTTAAAGAATTCTAAGGGGTGATATTTGACTAATGTTATACCAGCGTTATCAACAGGATTAAATACCGCGAGTTTTATATATTGTTCAACGGTCAAGTCCTTGTCATACACAAGTACGCACAGTAGCATTTTTAAAAATATTCCATGTGTCACACACAACGTGTCGTTGGCTGCATTTTTCTGCAAGAAAACTTTTGCTTTTAAGGCTCTAGCTTTTAAGTCTTCAAAATTCTCCTCATCTTCATATCTAAAATCAGGTTGATGGAAGCTTTTGTCCATAGCATTTATAGCCTCTACTACTTTCGGGTCATCATAACTTTTGCCTACTATGGAGCTAGGGTTATGTCTCTCGGCCAAGAGCGGGACATATTCAACAGGCAGATTTAATTTTTTGTTTATTACTTCTGTTGTTTCTATTGTTCTCTGGAATGGACTAGAAAATATTTTAGTAATATTAAAGTTAGCTAATCTGTTGGCTAATTCTGCGGTCTGGATTTTACCCCTTTCGGATAAACCGCCACTCTCGGCTTGTCTTATTTTTTGAGCGTTTAGTACCGTCTCGCCATGTCTTACAAAATAAATATTTTTGTCGAACATGCTATATCTTTTTATAGACCAATTGGCCGTGTATATAGAGCATAAATATAACTATGACAAACAGTAACACCCCAGCGATTATCAGTAGATTCTTCCAAGACAAATCAAAGTTATTCATACTTTTAGTATATATACAATTATGTGTATTACTCTAAACCTTTTCCACACTTTTGCAGTATACTTTTGATATGGATTTCAAAAGGTATCGCATAGTTACATCAATGGTTTTGCTGATGTCATCTTTTGTATTTGCTCAGGACGTAACATCTAGTCCAATGATAAAAATGAATCTAATAGACAAGATGTCATTGTCTGTGTATTGTGGTCTCTCTCGTGTGTTCAGCCCAAATAACAGATCTAAATGTTATATCGAGAATATGCCGGAGCCAGTAATGGTAGTTAAAAGACTGCCTCCTACTAACTCTAATGCTGGACAAGTGGGGCAATTAACAGTTCCTAGCCCAAGTGAGGTTGCGGTTGCGACTAACACTGTGCCGGCTGTTAATCTTGTACTAGAGGAGATCAAAAAGAAATTAGCAGACAACACGGAGGCTATAGAAAAACTAGACAAGAGAACAACCACTCTTGAGTCTCGTGCGGGAGGACAGACAATAGTCAAATACGTCTCGAATGGATCTCGTGGACCAGTTGGTCCAAAAGGTGCAGATGGTGTTACAACAATAATACACGCAACACCTACTCCTGAGATGTTCAACAACTTGTCAGGGTCAATACTAATAGGGCAAAACAATCAAAGCTTCGCCAACAACAATATCTCTGTTGGTCGTGACATTATAAACACCGTAGACAACAGTCTTCAAATAGGACCAAGCGATGTCGCAAAAGTAACTATTACACCTGGGGCCACATCTGGCGATATGTCCGTGTCAGCGACAGGTAGATTCGTTGCGAACGCATTCTGTATTGATGATGTCTGTATAGATAAAAATATATTGAAGAAAGTGGTGGATATGTTCAAATAAAAACATGTTCGCGAGATTTTTAGCCAAGCTGCTATCGATTCTGTTTTTAAGTGTATTGGTTACAAGTTTTTTAAATTTTAAATATGCGACATATTTTTATTTTGTTTTTGTAGCCATCTCTATAATTTTATTTTTCTTAAACGGGAACAAGGTTAGACTGTTTTTGATTAACGCTTTTGTTTTAATGTTTATTTTATATAGCTTTTTTGTTGGTATTGATTTGACTTCAAAAAATGAAGTCAAACAGGATGTCTACACAACCGAAACAAAGACATTGATGCAGGAGAGGCTGATCACTTTGCGAGAAATGATTAAAAATGACATGAGTGAGGCAGATGTCTTAACTTATATGTATCAAAGTATTGAATTAGGTGAAAGCGTCCTCTCGACATCTACTCCACAGAGCTATCTTGATCTTGGATATGTATACGAAATAGCGGATTCACTTGGAATATCACACGCCAGAGAGAAGGCAATAGAAAACTTCAAAGTATACTGCAAATACAAGTCGTCGGACAGGGCTTGCTCACTTCTTGATAAGTAATATACTGTATTTATGACAAAAGAATTAACAAATTTATACAAAATGGGAGGTTTATTTTTATTGGTTGCCACATTCTTGTGTGGTGTATACGCTTATTCTGAATTAAAAACAGCAAAATATATAGGTCTTGCACCACAGAATACAATAATTGTAACAGGTGAGGGTAAAGTATCTGCTGCTCCAGACATAGCAATGGTATCAATTACAACTCGCGAAGTTGCTAAGACAACAAAAGAGGCGCAAGAGAAGGCCGCAAAGAAAACATCAGCTCTTAAGAAAGGTCTTCTTGATGCTGGAGTAGAAGAGAAAGACATCAAGACTGCTTCTTATATGACTATGCCAAAATATTATTATAATAATTCTGGCAAGGCTATATTAGAAGGTTACGAGACAATACAAACAGATGAGGTAAAAGTCCGCAACACTGATAATGTTTCAAAAGTTTTAGATTTGGCTGCATCTCTTAATATTAATGAAGTGTCTGGCCCGAACTTTACAATCGATGATACAGATAAATTAAAAGATGAAGCAAGAGAGAAAGCTATAGCTGAAGCAAAAGAAAAAGCTGAGAAGCTGGCTGATCAGCTTGGGGTTGATCTAGTTCGCATTGTGTCATTCTCAGAAAGTGGTGATTATGCATATATGCCTTATGTAAAAGAGGCTGCTATGAGTATGTCTATGGCTCGTGATGCATCAGCACCAACTGCGCCAACAGTTAGTGGAGGGGAGCAGGAGATTAAGAGTAATGTGAGTATTACTTTTGAAATCAGATAACATTTGACTTATAGTCTGGTTAGTTATAAGATGTTAATTAAGACGCCCGAAAGGGTGTTTTAATTTGAAAATATTATTAATTTATAATCAATAGATATGAAATTTATAAATGAAGTTCGTAATGAAATGAAGTTCGTAAAGTGGCCAACAAAGAAAATGGTAATAGTTAGCTCAATAGCCGTTATTGTTATATCAGGATTCCTGGCTGTTTTCTTGGGTGGTATTGATTTCGGTTTACACAAATTATTGGCTAGCTATTTCGCAAAGTAATATGGCAAAACAAGAATTAGGTGGAGAGAGACATTGGTACGCTGTACACACATACAGTGGTTATGAGAATGCTGTTGAGCGTAACTTGCGCCAACGTATCGACTCGCTAGACCTTGGCGAGCGCATATTCAATGTGGTTGTGCCTACTGAGAAAAAAATAAAAGTAAAAGCAGGTAAACGTGTAGAGGTGGAGGAGAAGGTTTACCCTGGTTATGTACTAGTAGACATGATTGTGGATGACGAGACATGGTATGCGATACGTAACACGCCTCGCGTAACTGGATTCGTAGGTGCCGGCAACACACCAGTGCCACTTACTCCAAAAGAGGTTGATTATCTACTCGGCAAAATGCAGAACGCTACACCTATACACGAAGTTGAGATTGTGGCGGGGGAGATGGTTCATATATCAGACGGGCCGTTCAAGGATTTTGAAGGTAAAGTAGACGAAGTAGACAAGATTCGTGGCAAATTACGCGTACTTGTTAACATGTTCGGACGCGAAACACCGGTTGAGTTAGACTTCTTGCAAGTTAGGAAAATCTAATGTATTATATAGTGGCTTCTAGAGTTTGCTGCTCTTAAAAATTTCGCAAAAAGCACATAGTTTTTATTAAAAATATTTTTGATTTGAGAAATTTTGTAGGACCCACCCGAAGGGAAGGGTAAAGAAATTTTGAAAACGAAAATATTGCTAATAAAATCAAATATTCAAATTAAAACAATAACATGGCAGATAAAAAAGTAACAAAGTACGTAAAAGTACAAATCATGGCTGGTAAAGCTATGCCTGCTCCACCACTTGGGCCTGCATTGGGTCAAGCTGGAGTTAACATCGCAGACTTCACAAAGAAGTTCAACGATGCAACAAAAGAGATGTCAGGACTTCTTTCTTGTAAGATTTACGCTTATGAAGACAGAACTTATGACTTCGTAGTTAAGACCCCAACAGCAACAAGTATGATCAAGGAGGCAGCTGGCATCAAGTCAGGTAGCCAGAAACCAGGATCAGTGAAGGGTGGCAAGATATCTCGCGCGCAACTTGAGAAGATTGCAGAGGTTAAGCTAAAAGACTTAACAGCTAATACAATCGATCAAGCTGTAAAAATACTCGAGGGTTCTGCTCGTTCAATGGGTCTAGAGGTTACAAAATAATCTTGAAAATCAAAACAAAAAACTCCGCACAGGTATTACTTGGCGGAGTTTTTTGTTTTGTGGTAGATTATTAAAAGTTTAAACAATTGCTCTTT
>CAZGVC010000004.1:27967-31727 GCA_964529065.1 uncultured Candidatus Saccharibacteria bacterium | reverse complement strand
CTCGAGTATATGCAAAAGGCTTTTGCTGAGAAGGTGTATGACATCGAGCCGCGCTCAAAGAAAATATTTGAAAAGTTAAATTGGAATATTCCACTAGAAAAAGAAATCAAAGACCTGTCAGGCGGGCAAAAGGGTCGCCTACTTATTGCCAAGTCATTAGTGTCTAATCCTGACATTGTGCTGATGGACGAGCCGACTAACAACTTAGACAAGCAAGGTATCAAGGACCTGACAGAATTCATGAAGGAGTACCCTGGTACTGCACTTGTTATTTCTCACGATGAAAAATTCTTGAATGATTTTACCCACGGTATTGTCTATGTGAATACACAATTTAAAAAGATTGAGCAATATGTAGGTAATTATTTCAAAGCCCTAGAGGAGATCGAGCGCAAGAAAGAGGCCGAGAGAAAAGCTAACGCTCAACTGGAAAAAGAAATACAGGAGAACAAAGACAAAGTTAACTACTTCGCTCTAAAAGGAGGAAAGATGCGCAAGCTAGCAAGCAAGCTACGTGACGAGATAGAGGAAATGGAGGACAGTAAAGTCGACGAGAGAAAAGACGACAGAATTATAAGAAAATTCAATATCAAAAACAGTGATGAGTTAAGTGGTAACATTATCGAGATACGCAGTATCGAGTTATTGGTAGAGGGACAGAAGAAAGACTTTGATGTTGAAATTGACTTGCGCAAGGGAGACAAATTACAAATTGTCGGACCAAATGGTATAGGCAAGACAACATTCTTCAATCTTATTGGAAAGTCTGGAGCAAAAGGTATCAAAATAAAAGAAGGTATCAAGATTGGATACTATAGACAAGACTTTTCAACATTAGACTTCAACAAAACAGCATACGAGGAGTTAGCTAAAATATTCAAACGTCTCGATGATCAGCAACTGCGCGGTGTGGCATCAGGGTTCCTAATTGGTGGCAAAGAGTTAGCAACAAAAATTGGTTCGTTGTCCGAGGGGCAGAAGGCACTACTGATGTGGGCATATATCACCCTCTATGAGCCAGGAGTTCTAATAATTGACGAGCCTACCAATCACGTTAACTTCTTACACATACCTGTTATCGCTGAGGCGCTCAAAAATTATCAAGGGGTGCTAATACTCGTGTCACACGTTAATGATTTCGTCCGCCAAGTCGGTATTAACAAAACATTAGACCTAGGCAAAATCGCCGGAGTGAAGTAGTTACTTTTGTATACAAACAAAATACTCGTGATTACCATCGCCGCCCTGTATAGGCGAGTCGCAGGTGCCGAGTATTGTAAAATTATGCTTCTCGAACTCAGCAACAGCATCAGCTAAGGCTTGTTCGCGCAATACCGCTTCGCGAACTATACCCTTCTTTGTATTGCCACGCCCAACTTCAAATTGCGGCTTGATTAGAATAATACCAAGGCCTCCAACTTTTAAAAGCCTATAAAAACTTTCTACTAACAACCTAACCGATATAAATGATGCGTCACACACCAAAATATCAAAACTAGTTCCCATTCTAAATTCACGTATATCAACACCCTCAAAAAGACTTATTTTGTCTCTATTTTTCTCCAATAGGCTTTTGTCGAATTGATCTCGTCCTACATCAACAGCGGTTACATGTTTTGCTCCATGTTGCAGCAAGCAGTCAGTGAACCCTCCAGTTGATGACCCTACATCTATACAATCTAGACCCTCTACATTAATATTAAAAACTTCTATCGCTCCGGACAATTTATCGCCACCACGACTAACATACTTTTGTTTCTCGGTGACAGTTATAACGTCACCTTGTTGAACTTTTTTGTTCGAGGTGTTACAGAAAACACCATTTACCAAAACTTTATTTTCTTTTATCAAAGTCTGCGCGGCCGTTCTAGACCTTGCTAGCCCACGACGCAACAACTCAATATCTAATCTGTCACTACCCATTTGTATTTTGTTAGGGCTGCTTTTGCTGCATTAGTCTCAGCTTCTTGCTTACTCTTGCCACTACCGTCAGCTACACAATCATTGCCAAAATATATACCCACAACAAACAACTTGTCATGATCGGGTCCAGTCTCAGACACAACACGATAACTTGGTGTAACTTGTAATTTCTCCTGAGCTTTCTCTTGTACTAATGACTTGGCGTCTTTGAAAAGTCCTCCACGGACTATCATGTCAGTGTTAATTAACAATGTCTTCTTAACCCACTCGACACATTTGTCATAGCCAAGATCAAGATAAAGTGCACCGAGGAATGCCTCGTATGTGTCAGCCAATATGGACGTGCGGGCTTTGCCTGTATCTTTTTGTTCACCCTTTGATAATTTTAAAAGATCATTGAAACCTAAGTTAAGTGCCGTCTCACCTATTGATGTAGTATTAACCAGTGCCGAACGATAAACAGTAAGGTCACCCTCTGAATGATCAGGGTATTTGAAATACAGCGCATCAGTCACAATCAACTCAAGTACCGAATCCCCGAGGAATTCTAATCTCTCATTATGTCCAAGTTTGAATTTTGGATTCTCGTTAATAAAGCTACGATGAACGAAAGCCTGCTCGTACAGCTCGATATTATTCGGCTTGATATTATTATTAGTTAAAATTATTTCTAAACTATTCATGGTCAACTATTTCTACTGCCTTCATTATTATTGGCCTCATGTCATCATACACAGGCAGAATATTAACTTCGTCCAATCTCCACCATTTTGCATCGTCGAGGCCTTTGCTATCCTCAACCTTTGGAGCTTGATGAGGAGTCCTGGCCAAATAATACTCAACTTGCTTGCGTACCTT
This sequence comes from uncultured Candidatus Saccharibacteria bacterium, assembly GCA_964529065.1. Classification (GTDB taxonomy): domain Bacteria; phylum Patescibacteriota; class Minisyncoccia; order Phycocordibacterales; family UBA5272; genus JAUPVO01. The sequence continues at coordinate 28,946 of CAZGVC010000004.1, read as the reverse complement.
ACCCTTCTCAGGATGATGTGCAACATAGGCATTCTGCCCTATCTTCTCAACTATCTCAGCATTCTCAATACCGAATTCCTTCTTAACAACTCGCGCCACAGCAGCCTTGATATCTTCACCTTCTGCTTTGTGTGATTTGCATAATGTCCAATGACCAAATATGTCATGCACCATACCGACATATTTCTTGTCTCCATATTTACTTGTAACTATGACCCCTACCAACTCCTCAATTTGTATTGGTTTGGCTGATGTCTCTTTTTTCCCTGGCTCACCCATTTCCTTATATACAGCACCTAACACCCCATTAACGAATCTACCACTAGACTCGCCACCGTACTCCTTGGCTATCTCAATAGCCTCGTCTATCGCTACCTTAGGAGGAACATGTTCACGATCACCGAACAGAAGTTCACACAAGCCGACACGCAAGACATTCCTGTCTACTATGCTTATCTTATCCATTGGCCACTCAGGTGCCGCTTTTTGTATTATCTCGTCGAGAGTAGTAATTCTCGATAATGTATCTAATAACAACTTTTCAACAAACTCTGTCTCTCTTAGTGTACCGCCAAATTCTTCTATATTATGAGCCAAAACTTTCTTAGCCTCTACACCAGACATGCCGAGACTTTCATTGATGTCTAGCTCATACATTGTCTGCATCGCTATTACTCTTGCTGTGTGTCTCGCGCTCATAATATTTTGTTTAGAAGGTGCTTAGAATTTTTGTTTTATTCAGCTTTTTTAACTGCTACAACTTGTTTTCCTTTATAATATCCACAAGCGTCACAAACACGATGACTGCGAACTACTGCTCCACAATTAGTACAAGCGTTCAGATTCAAAGCCTTTAGTGCGTGATGAGCACGGCGATTGCCAGTGTGTGCTCTTGTATGTCTCATTCTTACTACCATAGTTCCCACATTATACTACAAATCTCCACTTTTTGCAAATAAGCCAGTCTAGTGCTAGGATT
>CAZGVC010000004.1:26133-27867 GCA_964529065.1 uncultured Candidatus Saccharibacteria bacterium | reverse complement strand
AGGCTCGCGCAAGCGAGCCTTTTCTATTTCAAAATATTTTTTAAATAAGTTAAACGGTGATATTTTGACGGGCCAAATTTGATAATCGCTTTTCTGTGTTCCTCGGTTCCATATCCAGAATTATCAGCGAAGCCATACATGGGCAGTGTTTTGTGTAGTCTAGTCATATATCTGTCCCTGCATACTTTGGCGACAATACTGGCGCAGGCTATTGCGTCTACTTTCTCATCACCTTTGATTATGACTGTACCGAACTCTTTGGCTAATGCACCATCCAAGAAGACGTTAGTTTTTTCAACTTTGAATTTATTAATATTATTTTTAATACTGTTGTATATACATTTACTTATTCCTATTCTGTCTATCTTGTCTGCTGAGCTATTAATTATCTTCCAATTAACGAGGCCGGCTTTCTTCATCTTTAGGAGACTGTTGTATATTTCTTCTCTTTTCTTTTTGGTTAACTTTTTAGAGTCTTTTAACTTTCTGTTATCAAAAAGCGATAGAAGATCTGTGTTTTTTGAAGCAAAAAACAAGCAAACAGTGACCGGCCCCGCTAGCGGCCCCCGACCAACCTCGTCTATTCCAAGCATGGTATAATCATATCATGAGCTTCGTATCGCTACGCAATCACAGCCACTACTCCCTACTGCGCGCACTTCCAAAAGTCGACGCCCTGGTCAAGAAGACAATATCCCACGGCTATACCGCATTGGCATTAACTGATTATGACAACATGTATGGCGCTATTGAGTTTTATAAGGAGTGCAAGAAAAAAAATATCAAACCAATAATCGGTTCAGAATTAAAAATCAAAATAAGTGACAGATTATTCACCATAATCCTATTAGCCAAAACATATGAGGGTTACAAGAATCTGATGCGTCTCGTGTCTGTGGCCAATTTAAAAAGCATAGACATCAAGGAACCCTATTTGGAATTTGCAGATCTAGAGGGTATATCAAAAGGTATTATAATGCTAGATGGTGGACCATGGGGTGAGATCGGCGACGCATTAAAACAAAATGACAAGAAGAGAGCGAAAGTCATCTATGATAAATATAAAAATTATTTTGAAGATGTTTATATTGAGGTCACTCCGCACACATTTATGGACTATGGAGCTGAGATGCGACAGAATGCTATAGACTTTGCAAAAGAGTACAGCTTGCCAACAGTGGCCACAATCAACTCGCATTACTTGTCGCCTAATGACAAATCAGCACACAAGACACTGATCAGTGTACATAATGACATAGACAGTGCTGAGTATTACAAAGTCAATTTTGCCCAAGCTGACTTCTCATATCTCTCGCCGAATGAAATACAAGAAAAGTTCTCCGATGTTCCCGAGGCAATAGCTAATACAGTTAAGATTGCAGATGAGATTAACTTTGAAGTCCCCTTGGGCGCATGGGTGTTCCCTGCTATTGAGTTTAAGAAAAATTATGATGACGACTTGCGAGAGTTAGCCTATGCGGGGCTAATAGATAGAAAATTAGAAGCAACAGAAGAGGTTATAAAAAGGCTAGACTATGAGTTGAAGGTTATCAAAGACAAAGGCTACTCGCCGTATTTCTTGGTGGTGTACGACCTCCTACGTTTCGCCCGCGAGAACAAAATACTAACTAATATTCGTGGATCTGTTGCGGGCTCACTAGTGACATATTTGCTTCGCATTACAAAATGCAACCCTTTTGAATACAAATTACCTTTTGAAAGATTCCTCAATCC
>CAZGVC010000004.1:24247-26033 GCA_964529065.1 uncultured Candidatus Saccharibacteria bacterium | reverse complement strand
GCAATACAAGAGGTTCCAGAATTAAAAGAAATGTATGAGACAGACCGTGATGCAGCCATAATATTAGACATGGCAAAAAAAGTAGAAGGTTGTGTTCGTCATGTGTCAGTACATGCAGCGGGAACAGTAATCTCGCCGTCACCTATATGGGAGTTCTCGCCTATACAATATGACCCGAAAGGTGAAGGAAAACTCATCACTCAATATGACATGTACACCATCGAGGATGCCGGGCTACTCAAGTTTGACTTTCTTGGTATTCGTAACTTGTCTATCCTGGCAACAGCCCTAGATATTGTAGAGAAAAAATACGGAACAATATTAGACATAGAAGAGATACCACTAGACGACAAGAAAACATTCGAGATGCTAGCGCGCGGCGAGACAGAAGGCCTATTCCAACTTAACGGTAGCGGTATGACAAGATTCCTCAAGGAATTGAAACCGACAACTATTTTTGATATTAACGCTATGGTGGCACTGTATCGTCCGGGACCGCTTGAAATGATACCTGAATACATCAAACGTAAACATAATCCAGAATATGTAGAATTCTTAGACCCTCGCCTAGAACAAATACTGGATCAATCATTTGGAGTTATCGTGTATCAGGACGACGTGATGTTAATCGCTATACATTTGGCTGGATACAGTTGGCTCGAGGCTGACAAGTTGCGTAAAGCCATGGGTAAAAAAATCCCAGCCGAAATGGCCGAACAAAAAGAAAAACTAATGAAAGGATTCCTCGAGCATGGATTATCCAAATCAAAAGCTGACGAATTGTGGGCGCGTATCGAACCGTTCGCCGCATATGGATTCAACAAAGCCCATGCTGCTAGTTATGGCCGTGTGGCTTATCAGACTGCGTACATGAAGGCTAATTACCCTTATGCATACATGACAGCAATCATGACACATGAGTCTGGAGATATAGACAAAATATCCGAGATAGTTGGTGAATGTAAGCGCATGGGTATCAATATCTTGCCACCTGATGTTAATCACTCATTAGGAGGATTTGAAATAGTAAAAAATGAAAGAGGTGAAGAAGAGATACGTTTTGGATTGTACACTATTAAGAATCTAGGTGTTGATATATCGGACGCAATAATCAAAGAGAGGCTAGACAATGGACCGTACACAACATTTGAGAACTTTGTATCTAGAGTCAAACATAAAAATCTAAATAAAAAGTCCTTAGAAGCGCTAGCTATGTGTGGTGCGCTAGACAATCTGGCTGAACGCAATCAAGTCATAAGTAATATGGATGACATACTCGAGTATCACAAACAAACAGTAAAAGATAATAGCGGACAAGATTCACTGTTCGGAATAATCGCCGCCCCAGAATTCAAATTAAAAAAGGTTGACCCTGCTCCACATTTACAAAAACTAGAATGGGAAAAAGAGTTGCTTGGTTTGTATGTGTCAGGATTCCCTCTTGATCCATGGAAAGACAGAATACTCGCTCGTGGTATAGACATACGCACAGTTCAAGATGCGATCAAAGATGGTACCACTGCAACACTGGCCGTATTAATAGAAAGCGTCAAAATAACTAAAACTAAAAAAGGTGCGCGTATGGCCCTAGTTGGAGTGCGTGACTACTCATCTAATTTTGAAATAGCGGTCTTCCCTGAAAGTTATGAGAAGATGAAGAATCAGATTAAAAAAGACAGCACAGTTATAATCAAAGGCAAAGTTGCGAGTCGCAATGGAGACAAGACAATGGTGTTAGACGAGATCAAACCTCTTGCGTAAATATATTTATTGTTGTAGTGTTTAA
>CAZGVC010000004.1:12004-24147 GCA_964529065.1 uncultured Candidatus Saccharibacteria bacterium | reverse complement strand
GTGTTAGACGAGATCAAACCTCTTGCGTAAATATATTTATTGTTGTAGTGTTTAAAAAGGAGGTGAACATGGAAATGTATTTGGAGTGGCTTGCCTGCGCCCTGGTGGCAGTTGCACTTTTTTTCTACTGCGGCGTTGCTCTGTGTGAAGTTCTGGATAAGGATTTCGCGCGACAATACACTGCAGAGAATGATGTGTCCGTCATGCTGCATGGCTACGCGCATTCGGCAAGTTGTGCGCTTAAATATGTGATCTTTGTTTTAAGCATCATACAGCTCTTGTGGCAAATGGCTTTCCGTCCCGATGACGGATAATGCTCATGCAAAACGCCGGCCCCTAGTGGGGCCGGCGTTTTTATATTCTCATTTTTAGTCTAGATCAACTTTATCTAACTTGTCCATGATTGCTAACACCTCTTTTGGATATGTTGGAACCACTGTACCGTTATAATAATAAAGTTTCTCCTCTGTAGTCTTGCCTGCATAATAGTACGAAGTTTTCTTATTCGCACCACCAAGATTCTTTGCAAGCATCTCAATCGCCTCATCATAACTTCCGAACTTGATCTTACATGATCCCCAACCGAATGGGTTGTTATAACAAGCATTCTTACCACCTGATGATTCACGAACCGCGATAGCTGGGAGCAATCTCCAATCGAGACCATACTTCTCAGCTTCAAGGACGAACTTCATAGCTTTATCCTCAAGGGGCATGCTACGATCAGAATAGTATTTCTCAATCTTAGCAGCTCTCTCCTCACGTATCTCCTCAACACTGGCACCTGCGTCATTAGCGACGAGACTAGTATTAGGAGCAATATTAATTTCGGTAGCTGGTACTGCGAATAATGGAACGAACGCAAATACGGCACCGAATTTTTGTATATTTTTTAGCATGATGTAGCAGTATTAGCTCTGCCAACTTCTTATCTGATTTTGAGGAACGAATGCTGGATATACTAACAAATCTATACCCTAGCTGTCAAGCATTGTAGCATATATGAATGCTTTTGTCAAGTACTTGGGTATAAAATATAACAAAATATCCTTATTTTATAAGGTTTTTTGCTAAAAACCTACATATATGTTATTATTTAGAAATTCGGCCTTATCGTCTAACGGTTAGGACAGAGCCCTCTCACGGCTCAAATCGGGGTTCGATTCCCCGTAAGGTCACAAAATTCGAATCTTTTTTAACTGATTCCTCAATTCTTGATAATTCGGTATCGTCTTTTCTACCAAGTTCCAGAAGTTTTTGGAGTGATTGAACTCACCTAAATGGCATAATTCATGAACAATTATGTAATCAGAGATATCGCTGGGTAATGTGGCTATACGATAATTAAAATTCAAATTACCTTGTTTTGAGCAACTCCCCCACCTGCTAACAGTATTTTTAATAGTGACACGTCTATAAGTAAATCCATAAAATTGATTAAAATATTCCAATCTTTTTATTGCTAACTCATGAGCAGGAGACTTATTAATTAAATAATCTTTTTGGTTAACTTTTCTTACTTTTTTCCTTCCAATCTTAAATATCTTTGTCTTGCCAAATGAAAACATAAGGAACATAATAACATAAGCCAGACGATTAATTATTGTAACACTTTGGTATCTTGTGCTGTTATATATAAAGTAAGGCTAATAAATATAATAAAATATATGAAAACAAACAAAATACTAAAAAGGATACAAATTGCTATGGTGTCAACTGTATTAATACCGGTAGCAGTATCTGCTGCTGGTATGGATTTGGATGTAACAGTCCCTGGTATAGACACCAAAACTAGTATTAATCTAAACACTAGCACAAACACAGTAAACACGAATACTAATGTAAATGTTACTGGCGATGTTACAACCAGGACAGGAGCTGAGGTAAAGATAACTTCAGCAGCTCAAGTGGCTAATGAATCTGACTTAGAACTACTGAGCGCTAACATAGTTAAAATGAATAGTAATGTCAAAGATGTTGCCGTAGAAGACTCGTCAGATGGAGCTTCCGTTATTACTGTTAGTTATGAACATAAAGGTAAATTTTTAGGTCTATTTGATGTAAATATAAACTCAGACACGACTGTTATTACAACAGGAGCTGGAAATGAGCCAGAAGTAAAGTCTAGTTTGTCTTGGTGGAGCTTCTTGGTTACTGATGTAAATTATGACAAAACCACATTGGAATCAAGTATAAAAAACAACTTTGCTATCAAAAATAATTCTGGGGCTAACGCTTCAGCAACAGCAAAGGCTGTAATAGCTGAGACTCTGGCAGCAGAACTACAAGTTAACGCTGCAGCAAATACAAAGTAAAAGTACCTATTTACTTTTACTCCCCTCCATATCCGTAGTTTCTCCATCAACCTGAGAGTATATTTCTGGGGTACTAGACCCTGTGACTTCGAGTACTGCCCAAGCACCCTTGTTCATCCTTGCTAATGCATGGTCAACGAGTAGATATTTGCCAGGCACATCAACCTTGAACTCGACAATAGTAGACCCTCCAGGCAAAACTGCGGTAGTCTGAACATTTTTATAAACAGAGCTACCTTCGCCTATTGCCCCTTCTGGATATACTTTGTCAAATATCTCACCTATGACATGAAAAGATGAGATGAGATTGACCCCACCATTGCCGACATATATACGTATCTTGTCCCCGACTTTTGCATGCATACGAGGAGAACTTTCTATCTTGCCGTTAAATGTCACATAGTTAGGATGACCATCAACCAACGCCTCTGAGTCAAAAATAGTCAGACCCTTTTTACCAATATCTCCAACAGTATACAGCTCACCTTGTACCACATAGAACTCCTTGTCGACTTTTGATAGTCCCTCTTTTGGCTCTACCAATATCAATCCATACTGACCATGTGAGTTGTGAGTGCTTACATTTGGCATCGCACAGTGATAAATAAATAATCCAGGATTCATAGCTTTCCATTTAAAAATTTTGGTCTCGCCTGGCATCACATCAGAAAGTGATGCCCCGCCACCCTGCCCAGTCACAGCATGTAAATCAATATTATGATGATGCAAACTAGATATGTCGTTAGTTATAGACATAATAATAGTGTCACCCTCACGCACACGATACATTGGACCAGGCACAGCACCATCAAAAGTCCAGTAATTAAAATATATTCCTGGCGCTACCTCACTTATCACCTCTTTTACTTTTATATTTATCTTTACTTCCAATGACTCATCTCTATTTAGTGGTGGTGGTACATCATTTGGATCTCGTCCTATATCTGCAACTTTTTCAAATCTAGACTCATTTTTAAAAAAATTAATAATATTAGCAAATGGTAAAGTAGGAGCTACACCACCCGGCGCCATAGAATGCATAAACATAGGCATAGCAAAACCAGGAGAATATGTCCTGTCTGATAACACTCCACCGACAAAAGAAATCACAAATACAAAAATAGGTATGTACACCCACTTGCGTTTAAAAAACGTTTGCACCGATTTTGTTTTTAATAAATGCTCAACAAAAACAAATAAAGCTATTGCTCCAGACACCCAGGCTACTATCTCGTAAATAATATATGTATACATGTGTTTAGTTTATATAATCTTAATAAAAGTATAACATCACTCAGAAGAACTCCTCAGTGAAAATACTACTCTCAGGAATACCTCCAAGACAAAGCAAATTGTGATAACTCCGCACAAAATCCATCGAGCCACAAATAAAAAACTCCGCCTTATTGCTGTTATTTTTTTCTAAAATATCTTTTACTGGTATGCGTCCAGATTTTATATTCTCTCCAACAAAATTTTCTTTTGTTAAATAGTAGTGAACATTAAAAATATTTTGATATTCTGTCATTAATGAATCAAATTCTTCTTTGAAAACTATATCTTTTAAATTTTTGTTAGAATAAAAAAGATTAATTTTTCTTTTTGGGTTTAATCTAATAACATTTTCAACTATCATGCTTCTAAATGGTGCGATACCTATTCCTCCCGCAACAAATACCATATCACAGTCAACTGACTCAGAATAAAAGTAACCATAAGGTGATGACCCTAACAAAACATCTCCCACTTTTTTGTTAGTGATCAATTCAGAAAAAATACCCACCCTCCTTACCGTTATACTGACACACCCCTCACTTGGTGCGCTAGATACACTGTATTCTCTGCCTTTATTTTTGTCTAGATCTTGGAAATAAATTGTGATGACTTGTCCTGGTATATAGATCTGATTATTATCACCGCGAGACAAGGTCAGAGTAAAAATATTATCTGTTTCTTTTTTGATATTTACTATTTTGTATTCGACAATATTTTCTAACATATTTTATCTAATTCCACAAAACTCAACATAGTTTTCCATTGTTGACTTTATACTTACAAGCTCATCATCTGTATATGTAGACTTTTTTATAAATTGAGGACTGATGACTTTAGTCGGTACAAACTTTTGTAAAAAATACCTCTTTGCGCCAGCTATTTCCATACCTATTTGCTCCAAATCTTGTAATGACAACATTGATCTAACTATTGTTGTTCTAAATTCATAATCAACTCCACTACTTTTAATAATCTCAATACTTTTTCTAATAGCATCCACATCTACTGAGCGGGCAACAGATTGCATGTATTTGATAATTGGGGCTTTTATATCCATAGCAATATAGTCCACCAGCTTTTCATTTATAATTTTTTGTAGGAAATCTGGATCAACACCATTTGAATCAAGCTTTATTAGGAAGCCTAAAACTTTGACCTTTCTCATGAACTCAATCAATTTGTCACCATGCATACTCGGCTCACCACCAGTTACCACAATACCATCTAACATATTCTGCCTAGTTGAAAGAAAATCCAAAACTTCTTCTTCGTTTATTTTTATTTTACAGGTCTCATTGACTAGCTCTGGATTATGACAATATGGACAACGAAATGGACAACCAATGGTATAGACCATACATGCAGTCTTGCCAGAATAATCTATCAATGTGAACTTTTCAAAACCTCCGAAAAACATATTATGAGACAACTTGTGGAACATTAAATACTTCTACACTATTTGGGGCAGTCTCTGGTGAATACATTTCTCTGATATCATACTCGGCCTGTTTACCCTCATTCCACTGACTAATTGGGCGCAAATATCCAACGATACGTGAATAGACTTCACACACAGCATCACAAGAGTTGCATTTAAAATGTTCACCAGATATATATCCATGCTCTGGGCAGACGCTAAATGTCGGAGTAATAGTAAAATACGGCAACTTATAATTCTCACATATTTTCTTTACCAAGTTTGGTACTGACTGATAATCATCCAATCTCTCTCCTAAAAATAAATGTATCACTGTACCTCCTGTATATTTTGTTTGTAAATTATCTTGGATATCCAGTGTCTCAACTATGTCGTGCGTATAATTAACTGGCAGATGCGATGAGTTGGTATAAAATGGCTTGGCGCCTTTTTTATAGACGTCTTCATTAGCAACCAATATCTCTGGATACATTTTTTTATCTCGTAGAGCAAGACGGAAAGATGTCCCTTCAGCTGGCGTAGCTTCTAAATTGTACAGATTACCAGTTTCTTTTTGATAGTTGATTAACCTAATACGCATATGATCTAGGACTTCTGCAGCAAATTTTCTACCATCTTCTGTGCCTATATTTTGTTCAAAAAGATTAAGAGTAACCTCATTCATACCTATGAGACCTATTGTTGAAAAATGATTTTTCCAATACTGACCAAAACCATTTTTAATATTTCTAAGATAAAACTTTGTATATGGATAAAGATTTGCGTCTGTTAATTTTTCAAGAAGCTTCCTTTTTATTTCGAGACTTTCTTTTGCTATATCCATCTGGGCATCAAGCTTTAAAAAGAATTCTTTTTTTGCTTCATCTAAAGAATTCTTATTTTTTGTTTTGGCTATATATGCGATGCGAGGGAGATTGATAGTAACCACACCAACAGACCCAGTCAATGCATTGGCACCAAAAAGCCCTCCACCACGTCTATCCAGCTCCTCTAGATCGAGACGTAGTCTGCAACACATAGAGCGTGTATCCTCTGGCTTCATATCTGAAGTCACAAAGTTACTAAAATATGGAATACCATATTTTGCGGTTATCTCCCACAAACCTTTTAATTTTGGGTTAGCCCAATCGAACTCTTTTGTTATGTTAACTGTTGGTATTGGAAATGAAAATACACGTCCTGCTGAATCGCCCTCCATCATAACCTCGAAGAGCGCCTCATTGAACATGTCCATCTCAATTTGAAATTCACCATATAACTCCTTTTGTTGCTTACCACCTATTACAACCGGCATGTCTTTAAAATTAACAGACGGATTGAGATCTAATGTTATGTTTGAAAAGGGTGTCTGAAAACCAACACGAGTAGGCACATTCATATTAAACACAAACTCTTGAAGAGCCTGCTTTACTTCTTTTTGAGTCAAATTATCATAGCGAATAAATGGTGATAACAAAGTATCAAAGTTTGAAAAAGCTATCGCCCCTGCTGCTTCACCCTGAAGTGTATACATAAAATTCACTACTTGACCGAGAGCTGTACGAAAATGTTTAGCTGGTGCTGACTCTATTTTGTCGCTCACACCCTTAAATCCTGTTACAAGCAGATCCATCAAATCCCAACCAACACAATATATAGAAAGTGTCCCTAGATCATGTATGTGTATGTCGCCATTTTCATATGCATTACGTATCTCTTGTGGATATATTTTATTGAGCCAATATGTCTTACTGACTTCTGAAAAAATATAATTATTCAACCCTTGTAATGAGTAGCCCATGTTACTATTTTCTTTTACTTGCCAGTCTAGTCTGTCCAAATAGTTATCAACTAGCCCTAGTGATGACATTGTCGCAAACCCTCTCATCTCTGCGTGTTTTTCACGATACAATATATATGCTTTTGCGGTGACCTTAAAACGAGATGTCATTAGGGTGTGTTCTACAGCATCCTGAACTTGCTCTATCTGAACAGTATCATCGTGAACTATTCCATTTAAATAGTTGATAACCTTTTCAGTCAGCTCGCAAGCGACCTCCCGATCAAACTCCTTTGTCGCATGCCCTGCTTTTGTAACAGCCAGTACTATTTTTTCTTTATCAAACACAGCCTGTGTCCTGTCGCGTTTAATTATTTTTGTAAAATGAGGAGAGATGTTCACAGGCATTAATGTTTTCATTTTTTATTTGTGTTATATTGATAAGTATCTATACTTTTTATTATAATATAGATGACCATCTATGAATAGAAAATACCTGGGGATAAGCCCAAAAAACATAACAAAGCTCGGAAAAGAAATTACTTACCCTGTCCCAGAATGGGTCCCAAATGATGTCTCAACAGAAAAGGAACTCTGCCCAGACTGTTTTAAGGTTGTTGGAGAACGAAGTAGGTACAATCTGGTCTGCATGCTTGGCCAAACAAAAGATGGTATGACTGTTGGCGAATTAACAGAAAAAATGAATCTCCAACAACCAACCATTACCCATCACCTACAAGTATTACAATCTGTGAATGCTGTTGAAAGTGAGGCTGTTGGTAGGAATCGTATATACAAACTCAATCGTGACGCTCACTGTTTTGAGGACTGCAAGATACCGTATTAGAAAGTTATTTACCTTCTGCGTATTTTTTAAAGTTATCCAGTGTTGCTTGCCAGCCTGCCTGTTGCATATCTGCTGGGTTGATTGACTCCGGATCAAAAGTCTCAGTGACTCGGGTCTCATTCTCACTCACCTTCTCGAAAGTAACCTCGCATTCGCGTTTATCTTCTCCATCCATCAGGTATCTCATTCTCTCGCCATCCACCACATCCAAATACGTACCTGTGAAGTCAAAAGACTGAGTATTGTCTACCGAGCGCATATTAGTTAAGAATCTACCCCCTACACGCAAGTCATTTTGAACATCACCAACAGCCCAATCATCCGAGGCGTGGCACCAAGCTTTTATCGCCTCTGGGCTAGACCACTTTTCCCAAGTATTCTTAATATCGCTATTTACTACTGCCTCTACTGTTATTTTTCGCATAGACCAATTATAACATCCTAAAAAGAAATATAATATGTTACACTTTTATTAGCAACTCTAGGAAAGGATGCTCCGTGTTTGTATACATTCCGACAGAAGAGAATCTACGTGATATCGCAAAAACTCGCACAGACTTAATACACGTGGTAGCTGTATGTGAACAAGACAGTGCCACCTTCTACGCATGTGAGAGTGAGGCGTTAGCTTGTGGGTTTGTAGGGGCGTTAGCAAGACGACAAAAAACAGCTCTCCCATACAACCTATCAAAATATCGTTAGGCAAACCGCGCGCAATTGTGCGCGGTAAACTTTTTACACCAACTCCTGATGCTCGACTAATTCCACATATTCCTTACAATTTAGCATTAATTCCTCATGTGTCCCTTGCCCTACAATGCGTCCCTTGTCCATTACAAATATAATATCGCTGTCTTGTACTGTGGACAAACGGTGAGCGATTATAATAGTCGTCCTGCCACGCGAAACATTATCAATGGCTTCCTTGATGTATTTCTCATTTACTGTGTCTAATGCACTGGTCGCCTCGTCGAATACTAAAACTTTTGGATCCTTGATAATTGCCCTAGCTATACCTATGCGCTGCCTCTCTCCACCAGAAAGCTTGATCCCTCTCTCGCCTATCTCTGTTTCGAACTTCGTTTCTCCCAATCTGCGATAGAACTCGTCAATGCGAGCGAGCTTTGCTATCTCTTCTAACTTAGCATCTACAATCTTAGCCTTCTCCCATTTCTTAATCTCTTTTTCATCTACTCCAAATAAAATATTATTTTTAATAGTGTCATCGAAGAGGTCAACATGTTGCTCGACATAACCAATAGCGTGGCGAAGACTGGACGCATCTATGTCTTTTAACTCTGTGCCAGAGATTTTTATACTTCCGTCTTTATAATTATAAGCGCGCAACAGGAGTCTTGTGATAGTTGTCTTGCCACTACCGCTATGCCCTACAAATGCAACCTTCTTGCCTTGCGGAATATTAATACTTAGATTCTCAATCACATTCGAGTCACCTTTTGGATATTTAAAAGTTAAATTCTCAAAAGCTATGTCTCCATCTACGAATTTATGTTTTCCGTTTTCATCAAACTCCGGCTGTTTGTCTATTATGTCTAAATACTTTTGTACGTCTATATAAGAACTTACTATTTTTCTAATATAATTTTGTAAATTTCTGGCTTGCCAAAAAATATTGTTATTAACTGAAAATATAGTAAATATTGCACCGACTAGCACATACCCTTTTATTAAAAGATAAACTGAGACACATAGTCCGATAAAATTAAAAAAGGCAATTAAATAATTCCTTTTTCCATAATAAATTTCGGATGTTTTATCAACTTCTAAATTCCAAATCATCGCAGCTTCTCTTCTAGACAAAAACTGTTTTATAAATTTACTTTCGACCGCAAAACTTTTAACTGTGGAAAGATGAGAAAAGGCTTCTATCGAGACCTTGTTCTGTTGCAGCCACATATCTCTACCTTTCCTAAATAAAGGCAGCATTTTTTTATTAAAAAATGTCTCGCTTATAAAAATCAAACAGCAAGCAATAGTGCTAAAGACAGCAACAAGAAAACTATAATTAGCGAGAGATATTACAGCGACGATAAACAAAACTATAACCGGTATAATATCTAAAAGCAAAGTTTCAACCATAGTAACCGTTCTTTCCTCACCTGTGCTGACAATGTCATATTTCAAAGCGCTATGTTGCTCTTGGTGTTGAACTATATTAAGACTTAAAACTCTTTTGAGAGTATGCTCTTCAGATATTGATAAACGTGGCGCCTAACCTTCATTGCGTACTGAAAGTCTTTTATAAAGTCAAAAGTCCAGTAACTAAACAAAATTACTGAATAAAATAAAACAGTCTTTGCGATATCGCTAAGCACTCCAGTACTACTAGCTGTGACTATTTTACCTATATAAATACTGAGAGATATATCTAGAACAGATATACAGGAGATTAAGAATAGTTGTATATAAAAATCTTTGTGGAATGGTTTTAAGAGTTTCCAGAGGCGCCAAGTTGTAGAGAGATATTTTTGCATATATAAAAAGCGAATGATTGTAACAGTATACAGGAAAAACAAATAGGCCGCCTGCGAAGCAGGCGGCCTATTTGTTTTTATTTTAAAACTAATCCTCTTTTTTCCTGTTCGCTTTGGCACGCTCGCTCTCGGTTAGGAGTTGCTTGCGAAGTCTAACTGACTTAGGAGTTATCTCTAGGTACTCGTCGTCATTCATGATCTCAAGACCGCGCTCAATAGTTATCTCATACGGAGGAACAAGAGTGATGGCTTCATCTGATCCAGAGGCACGCATGTTGGTTAATTGTTTACCTTTTGTTGGGTTCACAATCATCTCTTCACCTTTTGAAGTGTTACCGATAATCATACCTTCATATACCTCAGTAGCAGGACCGATATACAAGACACCTCTGTCTTGTAAGTTCCACAATGAGAAGCCTAATGCCTTGCCATTCTCCATACTTGTCATTGAACCAACATCACGACGGTCTATCTTACCTGCATAAGGACCGAACTTTGTGAAGCGAGAAGATAGGATTCCTAGACCTTTTGTATCTACTATGAATTCACCACGATACCCGAGGAGGCCACGTGTTGGTATCTCAGCCTTCACACGAGTGATGCCGTCTTTTTCTTGCATATCGGTAATCATGCCTTTACGTTTACCAAGCTTCTCCATAACAATACCACTGTGTTCAGTTGGCACATCAATCACAACCTCCTCATATGGCTCCTCTTTAGAGCCGTCATCTAGTGTGTGGATAATAACTTTCGGTTGAGACACTTGTAGCTCAAAACCTTCACGACGCATAGTCTCGAGTAGTACCGAGATATGCATCTCGCCACGACCGAACACTTCATATCTGTCACCATCAAAATTCACACGCATACCTACGTTAACCTCAAGCTCTTTCTCAAGTCTGTCCCTGATCTGGCGAGTAGTCACGAATTTACCTTCGCGTCCTGCAAATGGTGAGTCATTAACAAGGAAATATAGAGCGATAGTCGGCTCATCAATATTAATAGCCTTCACAGGTTCAACTGTCGCGTCTTCTGCAAATGTCTCACCGATGTAAATATCAGCGAACCCGGCTATCATCACAATGTCTCCAGCTACTGCCTCATTAACCTCGACACGTTGCACACCACGGAATGCGAACATCTTTGTTATCTTGCCGGTTCTGGCTTCACCTGTAGGTTTTAGAACTGTTATAGTCTGACCTGTTTTAACTTTACCATCATAAATACGCGCTGTTGCCATACGACCAAGGAAGTTATCATATGCCAAGTTGAACACCTGAGCACGGAACTTGTTATTCATGTCACCTGTTGCCTTTGGAACCTTTTCCAAAATAGTATCAAGAAGTGGGTCAAGGTTAACTCTGTCATCCCCCTCTTCCTTCATCGCTACACCTTGGCGGCCAATAGCATAAACAGTTGTGAAGTCTAATTGTTCATCATTAGCACCGAGCTCGAGGAATAGCTCGAACACCTCGTCATGTACACGCTTTGCATCAGCTGCTGGCTTATCTATCTTATTAATAACAACAATAGGCTTGAGACCTAGCTCGAGAGATTTCTTAAGTACGAATCTAGTCTGTGGCATTGGGCCCTCTTGAGCATCAACAAGAAGTAACACCGAATCAATACTGCGCAACACACGCTCCACCTCAGATCCAAAGTCCGCGTGCCCCGGAGTATCCAAAATATTTATCTTCACACCTTTGTATTCAACCGAAGTGTTCTTGGCATAGATAGTAATGCCGCGCTCCTGCTCCAATGCGTTCGAGTCCATTGTGTACCCTTCTTCTCCTGTACCACATTGCTTCATTAGGGCGTCAGTCAAAGTAGTCTTGCCGTGGTCCACGTGAGCGATGATTGCAATATTGCGTATTTCTTGTTGCATATAGATAATTTTTAAAATGTTCCGCAATTATAACACAAAACAACACTAATTACCAGCCTGTCAAACGAAATATGAACTACTTCAATCTACTTAGGAATGCTTTGTTCGAAATTTTACGGCCAAGAAAGG
>CAZGVC010000004.1:5628-11904 GCA_964529065.1 uncultured Candidatus Saccharibacteria bacterium | reverse complement strand
AACTACTTCAATCTACTTAGGAATGCTTTGTTCGAAATTTTACGGCCAAGAAAGGCTTCGATGCTTTTCTTCTCGTCACGACTACTACCCGCTGCGAGTATTTCTTTTCTATATTTGGCCCCAACTTTTTTATTATTCAATCCATCTCGCTTGAAAATACTGAATGCGTCATGTGACAATCTTTCGGCCCACAGGTAAGAATAATATCCAGCATCATAACCGCCAATAATGTGCGAGAAGCGAGACACGAATAACACACCCTTAGACTCGGGTATCAAATACTCGCTCATTAATTTGTGGAAATGTTTTACTGGATCTGCGGCCTTGCCAGTATAGATGTCCATATCGAGTAGACCTTGAACTGATTGCCTGGTGTAGAAAATAGATTGGAATAGATTATTAGTAGATATGATTTGCTTTATCATCTCGCTTGGCATTGTGTTGCCAGTCTTATAATGCTTGGTCATTTTCTTGAGCACATCCTCCTCCACTACCCATTGCTCCATTATCTGGCTCGGCATCTCGACAAAGTCCCACACCACATTAGTACCAGCATGAGTTGTGTATTTGGCTTCGGTTAATAGTGCATGTAGTCCGTGGCCGAACTCGTGGAACAATGTCTCCACTTCACCAATATTAAGCAGTGACGGTACAGCCTTGGTAGACTTTGGGAAATTACAAATCAAAACAGCGAATGGCGAACGATATGAATCCTTGCCCAATTGTTGCCCCTCTATCATTGGCATCATGCAGGCGTGGCCATATTTACCTTCACGTGGATGCAAGTCTACCGCCACATAAGAGATAACTTGTTTGCTCTTTTTATCTTTTAACTCGAATAACTTCGCATCTTTGTGCCACAATTTTGTAGATGATTCTAATATTTCAAAACCAAATAATTCACCAAAATACCCAAACATAAAACTCATAACATTGTTAAGCTCAAAATACTCACGGACCTTTTGTTCGTCTAGTGCATAGTCACGCTCGCGTATTATATTAGTAATGAATGCCGTGTCATGAGTTCTTAACTCTTTGTAGCCAAGCTTGTTAGCTTCTGACTTTATAACTTGATAATCTTTGGCTACTTTTGTTTTAAGACTGTTCACCAGGTCGTATTTCATCTTATAGACGTTAGTCTCATTCTTGGCCATACGTACTTCTAATTTGAATGCGGCATGATTGTCATAACCTAAGAGGGTCGCCCTCTGGGCGCGCAGCTTGGCAAGCTGTTTTAATATAGCGACATTCTTGGCTCCACCTGTATTATTGAAAAGCTTATAAAGCTCCTCACGCTTCCTCCTATTCTTGGCATATCTCATGAATGGTCCATATTCTGGGTATTGAAGTGTAACCTTATACTTGTCGCCAACTTTTTCAAATGAGTTAATAATCATCTCTGGTGCACCATCAAGCTCATCCATTGTGCATAATATGTGATAAGTGTTTTCACTAATACGTGCGTCAT
This sequence comes from uncultured Candidatus Saccharibacteria bacterium, assembly GCA_964529065.1. GTDB lineage: Bacteria > Patescibacteriota > Minisyncoccia > Phycocordibacterales > UBA5272 > JAUPVO01. Next base: position 10,436 of record CAZGVC010000004.1, on the reverse strand, counting down.
ATTCATTACCTAGCTCGCTACATGTCTTGTCTATTTTCTTTAATTTCTCCCTACTCTTCTCTGGCAAGTCGAAGCCTAACCTCTTGAATCCTAGCATTATGTCAGAGAGCAACTTGATATCCTGATCATCCAGATTCTTTTTTTCTTTTTTATAATTAAATGAATGATACTCTTTTAAGGCTTTGTATATGTCTTCGTCATATGCAATATCTACTGCGTATTTGGAGAATTCAACTTCGGCTTTTCTGGCTGCATCACGAATATTCTTCTTATCGCTAACCATGCCAAGGAGGGTGATCTGGTGGAATACCGAGGACTCCTCATCATTAGCAGTCTCATAGGCCTTAACTGTATTTTCAAAAGTCCTGTCTTCTTTCTTTAAACTTTTTATTTTATTTAATTTGTTTTGAATGCTTTTGTTGGCAGAAATAGGAAAAGATAGGATTTGTTTTTCTGACATCTTAACCCAAGCAAAATCTGCGCTAGTCAATTGTGTATATTTCATAAAAATATTCTAGCATTTATACAAAATCAAAACAAAAACTCCACCTAAGTGGAGTTTTTGTTTATTTTACTAATTAACGATTGTCGCGTGGAACCATTGGGCGAGCCTCATTTACAACAAGACTGCGTCCCTCTAGATCACTACCATCAAGAGTGGCAATAGCTTTGTCGGCATCCGCTGCATTCATTTCAACGAAACCGAATCCTTTTGAGCGATTCATTGCTCTATCAATAATCACCTTTGCTGATATTACTTGCCCAAAAGGGGTAAACAACGCTGCAAGGTCTTGGTCACCATATTTAAATGGTATACCGCCTACGAATAACTTTTTCATGTACCCCTTCATCATACCACACACCTACAATTTAGCAAGCTAGAAGGCCTTTAAGTTTTTAACAATGTTTTCTACCGCCTCAGTACCTGTTCCGAATGAGAAGTTATATCTAGGCGCCGTAGCAAAAACAAAATCCGAATTCCTGCCTCTCTCAGTTGGGCCAATTGGTGCCGCTGTCTTATAATCTTCAAAATTATTCTTCTCCCATGCCAACCAGACACTCTTAGGGTAAATCAAAATTGGTACGAACTCCCTCGAATTATCATCAACTGATGTTGTTGGGGTTATGGTAACACTTTGCCCCCTGTCCACTGTTCCTGTTGATACTTTGTACCCTGCCCAAGATATAGGAAGAGTGAGCTCGAAACCAAAATCATTATTAGTGTATTTTATAGTCTCCTCTTTTACTGTGGTTGTAGATATCTGTGTAGTTTCTGTTGAAGTGGCAACAGGAGCGGATACTGATGTGTTCCTATCTGCAGTGTGTTTTAAATAAAAAACACCATACACACCCAAAGAGATAACTGATACAAATAACACCAGTACCAAATATCCAAACTTTGTCATATATACAGTCTAGCACAAATACTGTCAACTAAAAGGCTAAACAGTGAGACCCTTTTTCCAAAACTCGTAAGCATTCTTGCAATACTCGCAGAATATACCAAAACAATACAGGAATAATACAAACCATAAAAGTAAACCTATATAAGGTATAACCCAAAATGATGCACAAAAAGCTAAACCGAGAAAGAAATTTTTAAAAGTTAATTTGCTGTGTTTCTTTTGCAACATATACGCATCAGCAATACCAGACATAACAACAGGTGTAGAGAAAAAAGATAATATAGATACAGCGATAAGAGGAATTATTATAATAATTCCTATAAAAAATAACGCCCCACTAAAAAGTAATGCTGTGGATGTAACCCCCAAAGCAAAAAACATGATAAACCCAGACAACAGAGTGTCGAGTTTTAATGCTTCACCCCTCTCAACTAATGCGTTTAGAATTTTGAGGCTCGAGTCATGCAGTGTTCTAACTGTCATAGTAAATGCACACTACAACAATATGCAATATAAGTCAATTACCAGCTACCGCTTGACCCGCCTCCTCCTGATGATCCGCCACCGAATCCTCCGAATGATGAACCGCTACTGCCTGAGTATCCCCCTCCGAAGCCGCCACCCATATGTCTTCCTCCTGCCCACCATGATGGACTGCTGCCTAGAGACTTGGCTTTGTCATAATTCTTCGATACGAGATAATCAAAAACCAAACCAATAATCGTTAATAAAAATACGAATAATGTCTTAATTAAAAAGAAAAATAATATCAACGCCAAAACGAAACCAATAACACCACCTAGCCACCAGCTCTTGCTTCTACCTAATATCGCCGCCATCCAAGGTATTACAAAAAAGAAGAAGAAAAATATAGCACCCATAAATGCGTCAGGAGAAATAGAAGAGAAAATATTTTTAGATACATCTATATCTTTCGCTTTGTATTCACCTTGTGTGGCTAGCTTAATTGACTCCACTCCAACACGAACAGCATTATCATAATCTGACTGTTTCAAATAGGAGTTAACTTCGTTTAAAATCTGATTACTTTGCAGATCTGTTAACGCACCCTCAAGACCGTAACCAACCTCAATCCTGTCTTTGTGTTCCTCAAGCGAGACCAGAAGGAGAACGCCGTTGTTGTTTTGTTTGGACCCTATACCCCACTCGCGGAACATCTTATTGGCATACTCCTCGATATACCTGCCAGACATATTTGGGACTATGGCTACGACTATCTCATTAGTAGTGCTTGCTTGGAATGATTTCAAATCATTCTCAAGTTCTGATTTGGTGTCAACCGACAAGACATTTGCAAAATCATTAATAAAACCAGAAGGTTTGTAAGAAATATCAAATGCAAATACAGAAGAAACAAAAAAGGCACTTATAAAAAATATGTATACAAGCGCCTTTTTCATATTAATTATTATTAGAACTTAACTGCTGGGGCTAGCTCTGCGCCATTCTGCTGAAGTTCAAAGTAAGGACGAACATCGAAACCGAACACCTTAGCAAATAACACTCCGGGGAAAGTTTTTACTTTTGTATTATAAGTCTGAACCACGTCGTTAAAGTCCTTTCTGGCTACGGCTATTCTATTCTCTGTCCCCTCTATCTCTTTTTGTAGGGCCATAAAGTTCTCGTTACTCTTAAGAGCTGGATATTGCTCAGCGACAGATAGAAGACGTGATACCATCACACCTAGTTGACCTTGCGCATCATTAAAATTCTTCAGCGCTGTTGGGTCAGACAAAGCCTCCTTAGACAAGGTCACCTGCCCCACTCTGGCGCGAGCATCAGCAATACCAACGAAAACATCTTTCTCTTGTTTAGCTACGCCTTGTACTGTTGATACGAGATTAGGAATCAAGTCAAAACGACGTTGATATTGAGTTGTAACTTGGGCCCATTTTGCATTAGTATCCTCGCCAAGCTTTACAAAATTGTTATAACTAAAACTTCCCAATATTAATAATAAAACTACCAATCCACCCAAAATAAGTAATCCTTTATTTTTCATATTTTTAGTATAGCACTAGATAGTCTCGCCACGAAGTGCCGCAACACGCTCGGCGACTGGCGGATGTGTCATGAATAATTTCTGGAAAAATGTCTGATGCTCGGTTCCGCCAAGTGGGCAAGATATATAAAGATGCGCAGTTGCTGGATTAGCATTTTGCATTGGCTGTTTGAAATTAGATATTTTTAATAGTGCACTAGCGAGACCCTCTGGATAGCCAGTAAGGAGTGCTCCACCAGCGTCGGCCATGAACTCACGCTTTCTAGAAATAGACGACTGTACCAATGCCGCAGCAATAGGAATAATAAGGCTAGCTACAACTCCAATAATCATAACGAGTGCATTATTATTCTTGTCCCTGTTGCCACCGACGAATGATGCATGCATTGCAAAGTTAGCAAGAGCTGATAACACGCTGGCCATAACCACAACTACAGACATTATTAATATGTCTTTATTTTTAATATGACTAAGCTCATGAGCCATAACACCCTCCAACTCGCCGCGATTGAGCATAGCCAATAATCCGGTCGTAGCCGCAACAGCCGAATGCTGCGCGTTGCGTCCAGTTGCAAAAGCGTTCGGCGCAGGATCGTTAATAACGTATACAGCCGGCTTCGGCAAATCGTATTTAGAAGAAAGAGAGGCAACTATCTCATGCAACTCAGAATACTTCTGAGCATCAGCAGGAACAGCCCCCGACATTGATAACGCTATACGGTCAGAAAAGAAATAGCTAGCAACATTCTGAGCAATAGCAATAAACAGAGACATCCATATATAATTCGAATTACCTGTTGCAACAGCAACAAGATAACCAAGAGCCAGTATTGCCCCTGTTATACCTGCCAATAAAATAAAAGTCTTAATATTATTAGTTGACCTTTGTTCTAAAAGATGGTTTTTATTCATGTGTCTAAATACTATAAATGATCCCCTAAAATTGTCAATATGCGTGCAGAACTTTAACAGATATGAAATATGCCTTTTTCTGATATAATCAAAGGATAAAACAACAAAATCATGAAAGATGAAATATTAAAAGCAAAACGCCACACCCTCGCTCACCTAACAGCGAGCGTAATAACAGACAAATACCCATCTGTTAAGCTAACCCTTGGTCCGGCTATTGATAGTGGATTCTATTATGATATTGATTTTTCTCTTGGTGACAAACCCGCAACAGATGCAGACTTCGCAGATATAACAAAAGGCGTAGAAGAGAAAATTAAAAAAGGTGGAACTTTCTCGCACAAAGAAGTAAGTAAAGATGAGGCATTACAAATGTGTGCTGGTAACGAATACAAAATAGAGTTAATAAATGAGATCGCCGATCGCGGTGAAGCTATAACTTTTTATACTATACATTTTGGAGATGG
>CAZGVC010000004.1:3590-5528 GCA_964529065.1 uncultured Candidatus Saccharibacteria bacterium | reverse complement strand
TTGGGATTATTCATATTCTCCGACCTGGTCGGTCCTGGCCTACCGATGTGGACCCCGAGGGGAACATATATCAGGAACAAAGTTAATGACTATGTTCAAGAGCTGCGCCGTGAATACAATTATGGACAAGTTACTATACCACATATAACTAAAAATGACTTGTATAAAAAGTCTGGACACTGGGAGAAATATGCTGAGGACTTATTCAAAATTGAAACTCGCGACGGACACACATTATGTATGAAGCCGATGAATTGTCCTCATCATGCACAGATATACGCCTCACAACTGCGTTCTTATAAGGAGTTACCTATTAGATACAGCGAGACAACTATGGTGTATCGCGATGAACAATCTGGTGAACTGAATGGATTGTCTCGTGTGTTATCAATCACTCAGGATGATGCGCATGTTTTCTGTCGTGAGTCACAACTAGAAGAAGAGATTAATAATATTTGGAATCTAATTGAAAAATTCTATTCTACATTCGGGTTCACAGGCCTCACTCCCCGCTTCTCACGTCGTGATGATGATCCAAAATTCAAAGGCAATATTGAATTATGGGAAAAAGCAGAATCAGCAATCAAGGACCTACTAGAGAAGCGTGCAGCTGGTAAGTGGATAGATGGCGAAGGTGAAGCCGCATTCTATGGACCAAAAGTAGACTTCATGGCCAAGGACGCTATTGGTCGCACTCATCAAGTTGGAACAATACAGGTTGATTTTGTTCAGCCTACTAATTTTGGTTTAGAATACGTCGACGAGGAGGGTAAGCGCGACATGCCAGTTATGATACATTGCGCTATCGCTGGATCACTAGAGAGATTCATGTCTGTCTATCTTGAGCACACTGGTGGCGAGTTCCCTCTTTGGCTAGCACCTGTTGGAGTCAAGATCATTCCTATTAACAATGACAAACACCTTTCATATGCCAATGACGTTTACAGTAAATTAAAAGCGGCCGGTGTACAAGTAGAACTAGACGACAGCAAGAATGGCCTCGGTAAAAAAGTGCGTGATGCCAAGGACATGAAGCTACCTTATTGGATTGTTATTGGTGATGCTGAGATGGAAAATAAGACTGTTACTCTCGAGTCACGCTCTGGAGAAAAGACCTCCCTTACAGCAGACGAACTAGTAGCAAAATTAAAAGAGGAAATAATAAATAAAAAATAAACACATGCTTAAGAAAATTGCTTTTATAATATTCGCATTATCAATACTATCTATTGTTGCTGCACACTTGATAACTTTTCCTTCTGGTAGCTTCATGGACCTTGCGATGGCGGCACTTGGAACATATGGAATAATAATCGCAGCCATATTGCTTCTAATCGACCTGATTATCAGCTAGTGCTATAATTAAAACATGTCAGAATACATAACATTTCAACAATTCTCGGACCTGAACACTGTCGGAGTATTGTTACTCTTAGCTACAAATATAATTTTAATAATCGGATATTTCTCTTCAACAAAAATCAAAAACTTTTTACTAAGTATATCTTATAGAAAATGGGTAGCCTTATCTACGGCCCTGCTGGCGGTGGGTATTGTTGGCGCTAATATGTATGAATATGTATACAATGATCCGCCTTGTATGTTCTGCTGGTATCAACGTGTGACTATATACGGCATGTTCCTAGTTTGTCTTGTGGAGTTGGTTAAGAGAACACGTGTGGCGCATATGTTTGTAAATGTGTTCGCGATTATCACTGCCTTAACTGCTACTTATCATTATTCGTTCCACTTCCGCAGATATGTCTTAGGAGAATCAGAATTAACAATGCCTTGCTCATCTAACCCACTAGTTGCAAGTTGCGAATCAGCAAAAGTTGTCAGCTTCGGCTTCGCTACTATGCCGATGATGAGTATTATCGTATCCCTTGCGATAATCTCAATCTCCCTACTTCTCTACAAAAAAGTTAGTAAATAAAA
>CAZGVC010000004.1:0-3490 GCA_964529065.1 uncultured Candidatus Saccharibacteria bacterium | reverse complement strand
TCTTGTGATTCTTTGTGGCTAATCCACTCTTCTAATCTTGTAACAGCAAAACCAGTATTAGAAAAAAGTTTAAAATAGTATTGAAGCGGTCTGTGATATGAATAAGTGTATTCTTTGTTACTCTTGCTACCTGGATTCATATCCATTTTTATTTTTGATTCTGACATGTAGGCGTCGACACGACGATACTGTATATCATTATCATTATGCCACGAACTAGATCTTGGTATTCGGAATGTTGGATGATTAAGAATTATTATGAATCTACCATTTGTGTTTAAAATCTTTTTAGCATTCTCTAGAACTTTTTTAGCATTCTCAATATTCTGCAAAGCCAACACACAGACAGCAATATCGAATTTGTCTTTTATATTCTCAGCAAAATTCTCAGCATTCAAAACTTGAAAATTCACTTTTTTATTTTTCTCTTTTGCAATTTTGATTAGATCGGCACCCAAGTCGAACCCTGTCACCTCCGCACCCGAGAGAGACATTAGATTAGAAAAATACCCCTGCCCGCAAGCAATGTCTAGAACTTTTTTATTCTTAATATCACCCAGCATTCGCAGCAGATTCGGCTCGATTACATTCTTCTGATATGAATTATCTCCCTCCACCACACCGTCATACCAATCCGCCACACCGCCCCAATCTGTCTTAGTTGATGTTTTGTTTGTTTTCATTTTCTTGATATTTAAAATAACATATAAACCTGTACACGTCCACTCTTGTCATCTTCTGTAGGAGGAGTAGAATTCTAACTGGAACGCGTCACGTAAACTTAACCATAACGAGGTAAAGTATGCCACACACAGTAAATCGTTCAGTTCTAAAGCTTGTGGACCCAAAAATTCTGGCCAGAGATGGACGTCATGTTCGAGATAAAGGACTCGCTTCTTATCTCGAGTTCTTGACTGGAGATCTTGAAGCCGAGATCGAGCACGCTGAACGCTGGACGGATTCAAAAGTTACGCTCAAAATAGGCAGGGACGGGATCTTGGGGCATGCCAGGGTTCTGACTGGTTTGCCAGCGTCAAGCGTCGCAGTAACTTTGGCCTTTCATTATGTGCTGTACAAATCCTTCCGGAGTCTCGAAGGTGGGCAGCTCTGTGTTTGGTACTCAGAAGAACACGGGGGCAGATTCATGGCTGCAACGGAAATCGGAAACTCCGGCGCAGCAAAGCTTACCTTCAACAAAACAAACCCCGGTTTCCCTTACGTCCTACATCTAGCTCACTCAATAGTGGCCCAAACTGCAGCTGAGGAATTGTTCCAAGCTCGCCAAAGAAAAACATCTCCACCTAAGTTACGAAGCGTGCGAGATGCTTAAACTCGGGGTTCGCAATGCCCGGCGCTAGCGCCGGGCATTTGATTTGTCTAAATTTTAAATTTATCGAATTTTCGTTCTCGTTTAATTTTTAAAATGAGAACTAAATATCCAGATCAGCAAGGTGGGCGTATGTCTGAATGAAGGATTTGCGAGGGCCAACTTCTGAACCCATCAACATCTCGAAGACTTTGTCAGCCTCTTCTGCGGTGGCTATGTCAACTTGGCGAAGAGTTCTATTCTTCTGATCCATAGTTGTCTCTTTTAACTCATCAGGATTCATCTCTCCGAGACCCTTATAACGTTGTATCTTCCACTTGGTAGCCTTTTTCACTTCTACAACATCCTCTTCCTCACTATCTACATTCTCATCTTCCGACTCAGTAACTTCACTGTCCCCGACTATTTTCATTTTCTCTTCATCTGAATAAGCATAATGAGTTTCCTTGCCTTTTGATATTTTGTAAAGTGGTGGTTGAGCTATGAATATGTGCCCAGCTTCGATTATCGGCTTGTAATACCTGTAGAAGAAAGTTAAAAGAAGTGTACGAATATGTGATCCGTCCACATCGGCATCTGTTGCGATGATGATCTTGTGATAACGCAACTTGCCAATATCGAATGTATCCCCAATCGCAGCCCCCATAGCGAGAACCAGATTCTTGACTTGCTCACTACCTAACATCTTATCCAATCTAGCACGCTCAACGTTTAGAATCTTTCCACGTAGCGGAAGTATGGCCTGAGTACGTCTGTCACGACCCATTTTTGCCGATCCACCCGCTGAATCTCCCTCCACAATGAATAACTCCGACTCGCTAGGGTCCCCACTCTGACAATCGGCCAACTTGCCCGGTAGACGCATACCATCCAGCACACCCTTGCGCAGCACACTGTCCTTAGCGGCCTTAGCAGCCTTCCTAGCACGCATAGCCAAGAGTCCCTTACCCACTATCTCCTTCGCATCATCTGGATTCTCCTCGAGGAATAATGCGAATGCATCCGAGAACACAGCAGCAACCGCTCCTTGCGCCTCGACTGATCCGAGCTTGCCTTTTGTTTGTCCTTCGAATTGTATCTCGCGCATTTTAACAGACACGACGGCAGTTAATCCTTCTAATACGTCATCACCACCAAGGTTCTCGTCTTTTTCTTTTAAAATATTATTCTTGCGAGCATATGAGTTAATCAATCTTGTTAGAGATGTCTTGAATCCTGTAACATGAGTACCCCCTTCGGCTGTGTATATGTTGTTAGCAAAAGCCGCAACCTTCGTAGTTAGGTCGTCTATATATTGGAGGGCTATCTCAACCCCAACTCCGTCCACCTCCTTCTCAACATAGAAAACATTCCTGTGTATTGGTTTTGCTAATATATTGTAATGCTTCACAAGAGACTTGAGTCCTCCTTCAAAATAAAAAGATGTAGTCGGAACCGGTAGACCAATATCAGCCAAATATGTCTCACCTTCTAATTTTAATTTGCCTTCATATTCACGAGCGTCTATAACAATAATCTCAAGACCTTTTACAAGATAAGCCTGTTGACGGAGATGATTAACTACACGATTAATATCAAACTTAATCTCTTTGAATATTGCTATATCTGGTTCGAACTCAACAATTGTTCCATTGAATTTTGATTTAGATATTTGCTTAACTTTATATTCTGGCTTACCTATACTGTACTCCTGTTTGAAAAGGCCCCCATCGCGATGAACCTCAACAGAACAATGAATCGAGAGCGCATTAACAACAGAAGCACCCACACCGTGCAATCCTCCCGAAACCTTGTACCCGCTCTCATCATTCTCATTATCGAATTTACCTCCACCGTGCAGTGTTGTCATCACCACCTCGAGGGCCGAGACTTTCATTTTTGGATGTATGTCAACAGGAATACCACGACCATTATCAACAACGCGAATACGATTGCCTGGCAAGAGTGACACCTCGACACGATTAGCATAGCCATTCATCGCCTCGTCACGCGAGTTATCGAATATCTCCCAGATCAAATGATGAAGTCCCTCTGGTCCAGTAGATCCTATATACATTCCTGGGCGTTTGCGTACCGGCTCTAGACCTTCCAAAACTTGAATACTGTCTGCTCCGTATGATGATTTTTTAGCTGCCATAAGTCCCTTAATTATAGCATGTTTTG
>CAZGVC010000003.1:36612-43290 GCA_964529065.1 uncultured Candidatus Saccharibacteria bacterium | reverse complement strand
AATTGCTGCAGAACTTCAACATCTGATTTTAAAAAGTTTTTATGGTCTTCGTTGGTTGAGATTATTATCTTATTCGTATATTGATCAAGCTCGGAACAGATTGATTCAAATACTTGCTCCCCCTCAAAACAAACAGCATGAAAAGCTATCTTATCAAGCAAGCTACTTTTTAGTTGTGATGACTTTTTTGTATACATCTAAATGTTTGAGTGCCTCACCAGCACCCTTCACAACACAGTATAACGCATCATCAGCCAGAACCGCCTTCACACCTGTTCTCCTCTCAACCAAGTCAGGAAGATGTCGCAATTGTGACGTGCCACCACTCATAATAATACCGTTATCAATAATGTCGCTGGCTAGCTCCGGAGGTGTCTCCTGCAGCACGTCCTTAATAGCCTTTATTATCTGACGCAACTCCTTGTCTAACGCCTTCACTATTTCATTTGTGCCTAGGTCTATAGTGCGTGGCAGTCCAGTAACATAATCACGCCCCTTAACTTTCATAGTTAACTCTTCTTCTAATGGCAACGCTGAGCCAACTTGGATTTTGATTTGCTCCGCCATCTGCTCACCAACAGCGAGATTAAAAGTTTTTCTTATGTAATCAATAATAGCCTGGTCCAGCTTGTTACCTGCACACTTAACACTAGTCGAACACACTATACCTCCGAGCGAGATTACGGCTACGTCTGTTGTGCCCCCTCCTATGTCTACTATCATCTGACCATTTGCGGCGTGTATCGGTATGCCTGCACCTATAGCAGCGAGTATCGGCTCGCGCACAACATATGCATTTCTCGCTCCTGCTCTCAAGCTAGCTTCGATCACGGCACGTCTCTCGGTTGATGACACTCCAGCCGGCACAGACACCATAACCTCTGGCTTGAACAAGCTGAATTTTGGTAAAGCTTTATTAATAAAATATTTGAGCATCACTTCGGTCACACGATAGTCAGCAATAACTCCATCCTTAAGAGGCCTATAAGCCACGATGTTATCTGGTGTCTTGCCTATCATTTCTTTTGCTTCTAGGCCCACTGCAAGGACTTTTTTGTCGTCTTCACGTATCGCCACCACAGAAGGCTCGTTGAGGACTATACCTTTACCTGGAACAAAAACTAATATATTCGCGGTACCTAAGTCTATTCCTAATTGTGGCGAGAGTAGTGACATAATTGATTACATTTTATCACACTTTGTTATGCTAAACTATAGACATGAAATTGGTCCAAGTAATACCGATAATAACAGTAAAAACCCTTGGAAAGCTTAGCTATTTTACAAGTTTGGATGTGAATCTTGGCGACCTGGTTGGTGTAAATATAAACAAAAGAAAGTTACTCGCAATAGTAGTAGAAATCTCTAATTTAGAAGACAATAAACTAGAAATAAGATCCCAAGACTTTTCCTTAAGAAAAATAGACAGCATAGTCACCGCTGGTGCTATTAATATGCAAATAATGCAGCTAATGTCAGAAGCCGCTAATTATGGTGGTACCAACTTGGCCACTTTTTTATCTATATATTTACCAAAAGACTTCTTAAATCAGGAGCAGCTCAATATAAAAATAAAACCTGAGAATTACAAATTAACCGCAATCGAGTTAACCAGGCGCGACGCAATAGGAAATATAAAACAGATCATAAGAGAGAAATTCGCAAGGGACGAGAGTGTGCTCATAATAACTCCGACAATTATATCTGCAGAAAAGTTAAAAGATGACATATGTGGTGGCATAGAAGAAAGTGTATTTTTATATCACAGCGAAACAAGTCAAAAAAACAAAGACAAAGTATCCAAAGCAATCTCATCTAATAAAAAGATGTGTCTAATATCCACCCCTAGTGTGATTGGTCTGTATTGCTACAACCCTAGCACAATAATAATACATGAAGAGGAATCCAAATATTACGATCATGCAGAAGAAAAGGTAAATAGTAGAAATATATTTTACTATTTAGCTAAACAATTAGGATTAGAAGTTTTCTTAACAACAAAAAGCGGCAGCTTGGAAGCTTTCTATTTGTCTGAGAACGAGATGCTCCTCCCACTACTGGTTCAGAATTATCAGAACAATAAAATATCTGTTATCAAAATGAATCACAGGGACAAGAAACCTTATTCTCATTATCTATCATATGAATTAAAATTATTATTAGATCAATACGTATTAGAAAAAAGGAAAATTGTGCTGTACACGCAGCGCAAAGGTATATCATCGTCGAGCGTGTGCGCCGATTGCGGAGAATCAGTAAAATGCGAAACTTGTGATAATGATCTGTGTCTCTTCGAGGATACAAAAACTGGTAGCAGAATGTACCGCTGTCTAACCTGCAAAACCAAAACTAAAATAGAAAAAGAGATAGTTTGCAAAGTGTGCAGCGGTATGAGGATTAATACTCTTGGTGTTGGTACACAAGGCGTACGAGAACATATAGAAAATATTTATGGCAAAGACAATGTCTACATATTAGACGGCGACCATATAAAAAGTAAGAAAGACGCAATCAAGCTCTACAAAGAATTCGAAGTAACAGGCGGAATACTAATAGGCACCGAAATGATGCTACCACTTTTAAGTGACATAGACTTGATTAGTGTCATCTCTTTGGATACATATTTCTCACTGCCCGAATACAACACAGATGAAGAGATAATGTTAACTGTGTCCTCTTTACTATCTTCTCTTAATGAAGGGGGGCAAATAATAATACAGACCAGACACAAGAATAAATTATGGGAATTCCTCCCCCAAGACTCACTTGTAAAATATTATAAATACGAATTAAATAACAGACATGAAGCTAACTTGCCGCCATTTACTTTTATGATTTCTTTTGACTTGCCACATGAAGTAGGCACGCCAGATTTTCTAAATGATAAAAATTTTGAATACTACAATATCAAAAGTCGTGACTTTGTGAGACATATTTACCTGATACCAAGGGAAACATGGTCCCAGGACAAGAAACTAAGAGCGAACGTTGTGAATCTGCTACTAGAATACAATCTGAATGTGAATCAAAGGTCAGTATTAAAAGGTATTTAGAAATATGCTAGTATAGGCTTGTGATACATATATTACAAAACAAAAACGAAAAAGAGGACGAGGTGTTGCGCAATGACTGTAAACCAGTCAGAAAGCAAGAATTTGGAACACCTGAACTCCGTGATCTTGTCGAGAAGATGCAAGAGGCTGCACATCAGGAGCCAGATGGTGTTGCCCTCGCTGCGCCACAAATCGGTGCAAACAAGACAATATTTGTAATAGACGAACGTGCCTATGACAACGAAGCCAAATTCAGACCACTAGTATTCATCAACCCCGAGATAGTAAAAGCCAGCAAGAAACAAGAAATAAAAGAAGAGGGCTGCCTCTCAGTTCGTGGCATCTGGGGCAAGACTTGGCGATCGACAACGGTGACCGTAAAGGCCTACAATGTGGACGGCCACCCATTCACATTCGGCGCAACAGGATTAATAGCACACATCATTCAACATGAATGCGACCATCTTGATGGTACCCTATTCATCGACCACGGCTTCGACTTTTCGGAATACGACCCATACGCAATAAATCATGAGCAAAAACATGACTAATATTAATATAATTTTCTTTGGAACTGGGCCGCTGGCTGAAAGTGTCTTGTTCGCGCTTCATCAGAATGGCTACACACCGAAGTTAGTGGTAACCAAGCCAGACGCATTGGTCGGACGACATCAGACACTGACTCCGCCATCAATAAAAAAGTGGTGCGAATTAAAAGGTATAGCTGTATATCAACCGGAGAAGTTAAAAGATTTGGACAATACATCCCCACTGCTGCAGGATTATGACCTGGCTATTGTTGCTAGTTATGGAAAGATAATCCCTCAAAATATTTTAAATACACCTAAACATGGATTCTTAAATGTTCACCCGTCAGAACTGCCGCTGTATCGTGGACCATCACCGATCGAGTCACAGCTGCGCGATGGGTTAAAAGAAATAGGTCTCAGCATAATGAAATTGGACATAGAGATGGATCATGGACCAATACTGGCGCAGAACAAAATACACGTTGAGAATAATGACACGTCGGCAACACTTGAGATCAAATCAGGACAAATCGGAGGACAAATGCTGGTTGATTGTATCGAGCATTATGTTAATGGCAGCCTAATACCAAAAGACCAAGATCATTCGCGAGCAACAGTGTGCAAATTCATAGAAAAGTCAGAGGGCGAGATAAGCTTAACAGACGACATTGAAACAATTAAAAATAAATGGAGGGCCTACACACCTTGGCCAGGAATATTTTTCTTCCACACACATTCGGGCAAGACTTTGCGTATCAAAATAAACAAGCTAAATCCAAATGCAAACACCCTCGACCAGATGATCGAGAGTGTTACACCAGAAGGCAAATCTGAAATAGGTTGGGAAGATTTTAAACGAGGATATTTTAATTAACCTCTACAGAGTTAATTATCACATCTTCAACAGGTCTGTCATTCTGCTCTGTCTTCACACCTTCTATTGCCATAGCCACATCCATACCAGAGACAACTTTACCAAAAACTGTATAAGCAGGAGGTAAATGTGAATCCTCAGCAGTCACGATGAAGAATTGTGAGCCGTTGGTGTTCGCACCAGCATTAGCCATAGCCACAGTACCACGCAAATATGTCTCATTACCTGTTAACTCATCATTGAATCTGTATCCAGGGCCACCTGTTCCCCAATACGCTTTTTTAGTTGCGTCTTTGGATAATGGATCACCAGCTTGTATCATGAAGCCAGCTATAACACGGTGGAATCTAACTCCGTCATAAAAACCACTCTGAGCTAGTTTTAGAAAATTCTGTGTTGTTAGTGGCTTGTCCGCAGATAACTCAATTGTAATATTCCCCTTGTTTGTTTTAAGTGTTACGGTATTCATAGGTTTAGTATTATCGCCTTTCATAAACAAGAATGCAAGTACCAGTATTATAACGGCTGCGATTGCTGTGTATATATAACTTTTATTTTTCATATTAATTTCTCTTAATTAGTTTTTTAAATCTTCTCGCCACTCTTCTTAATAGACTTCTCTTTCTATCACTCGAGTCAGCTATTTCCTCTGCTAATCCATCCTTGAGTCCATCTATTGACTTGTACATGTCATCTGTTACAACCTCTACATGTATACGTCTAGACCCGAGCAACATAGTTGCGCCAGCTTGATATATGTCGCCATGTTTGTGGTGGCGAGTAACAGTAGAGAGCTCGACATCGAGTGAGCCAGATGAACTTTTTGATAAGTTATTAATAAGATTAGACAACTTCTGATCAGCGTAAACCCTGATAGCCTCTGTTACCTCAAAATTATGACCCTTAATAATAATGTTCATACAATATTATTATACCAAGAATATTAGAAAATATTTCACTCAATTAACCCCTATTCTGCCTCTTCCACTCGTACATAAGTATTGCTGTTGATACAGAGGCATTCAATGACTCCGCGGCGCTAGACATTGGTATATTAAGCAAAAAGTCACAATGCTCACGGACTTTTTCATGTAGGCCACTGCCCTCATTCCCGACAACCACAGCCACAGAACCAATCAAATCCTGATCCCATATACTAGTCTTGCCTTCACCAGCGAGGCCCGCAACCCACACTTTATTCTTTTTTAACTTTTCAATAGCGACTGTAATATTGCTTACTCGTGAGATTTTGATTTTGTCCACTAGGCCAGCCGATGTCTTGTACACCGTACCGTTAATCGGGGCTGATCTGTGTTTTGGAACTATTACCGCCTCGGCACCAACGGCAACAGCAGACCTGATTATTGCCCCCACATTATGCGGGTCCTCTATTTCGTCCAGCAGGACAAACAGACTAGGCTTGTTTTTATCCAGATTTTTAATTACATTATCCAGATCGACATATTCAAACCCCCGCATCATTACGCATATTCCTTGATGCACAACATCGCCAAGCATACTGTCCAGCTTGCTACCCGGAACAAACATAACAGGTATTTTGTTTTTACTAGCTATATGTTTTACCTCATCCAAGTTTTGATTAGACAAGGTCTCTTTTATATATACCCTCTCTACTTTTTGCGCATTATTACGCACGACCTCGAGTGATGCATGTGTGCCGTAAATTAAAAACGATTCTTCTTTTTCCATTATTTTTCTAATTTATCTAAAACTTTTTTAATCATGTCATCTTGCTTCTCCAGATGCCTCATCATTGACTGTATCTCTTGTTCAGCTTTTAGATTAATCTCATAATCACTTTGGGCACGTATTTCACTGTATCTCCCCTGTAGGTTTTGCCCTATCATAATTAATGGCATTAAAAATATCTGTATAAGATTAGAGATGAATAACCACATCACAAATGCTGGATGCGGGTCAAAACGCATCTCAACTGGCCCGAGCGTGTTCCAGCCAAGCCAAATCAAAGTCCAAGTGAATATAAGTCCAAAGAACCCCATTGTACCCACTTTGTTAGTAATCCACATCGCAAGCTTGTCTGCTCGGCTTAATTTTGACCTATGTGTGTCGGTTGGATTCTTAAATACTTTTTTAATTTCGTCTAGATTTGGAATGTCTAACATGATAATTAGAAGTATATCAGTATTGAAAATAAAAACGAAACCGCCAAACGAGCGTCTGAACAGTCTCGTTTGGCGGT
>CAZGVC010000003.1:33599-36512 GCA_964529065.1 uncultured Candidatus Saccharibacteria bacterium | reverse complement strand
TCACCCTCCTTTCAAGGGTTATCGTCCCAATTGAATTCTACTCCTATGAATAAAAAATGTCTAATATTTAAATCAAAACGAAATTCAGTTCAAAAACGGTTTTAATAATATATATAGCCGTACACAATGTGAACAAAGTGAACACACCGTACAGTATGTGTTTAGGATGCTGCTTTTC
Organism: uncultured Candidatus Saccharibacteria bacterium; assembly: GCA_964529065.1. Lineage (GTDB taxonomy): Bacteria > Patescibacteriota > Minisyncoccia > Phycocordibacterales > UBA5272 > JAUPVO01. The sequence goes on along the minus strand of CAZGVC010000003.1, from coordinate 36,334 downwards.
TATTTCAATAAAAATCATTATAAGTAGCGCAACAAATACAATTAAAAATATTACCGTTAGGGCTATGCTGGCGTATTTGGAACTGTTGAATACTGTCTTCTCTAAATCAGAAGAATAATTAACAGCCGGCACCGATGTGGTCGAGTCTCCTTTTACTTCCAAGTTGCCAGTCTGATCCCCGGCACCACCCTCATTAATAGACATATCAGGCAAGACATCGGATGATGACGCGATAGTGACTTTTGTTTCTTGTTTATTAATTGGCTGATTATGTACAACTCTAGTTTCTGTTTCTATTTGTTTTGTTTTTTCTTCCTGAGTACCGAACATCTGAACAACAAAAATAGTATTCTTGTTCTCATAATTAGCGTCATGCATTGATATACCTATATCTTTAAAATTAGGATTAAGAATATTGTCCCTGTGTAAAGGAGAATTCATCCAAGCTTGACTGACCTCTTCTGAATTTGAAAAATTCACAGCCAAGTTCTCCCCAGCGTATTGATAATCATAACCAACAACATCGAACCAGTGCCAAGGCGTAACTCCAGTTGGGCTGTTATGAGAAAAATACCCCATCGAAGACATGTCTTCTGCTTTTAGATAAGATGCCTTCTCAAGCAGTGAGTTGTAGCTGAGCAATGGCAGCTGCCTATTATCTCTTTCTTGATTAGTCAAATCAATCAACACACGAGAAACTATACCTTTGCCAACTTCTGTATTTTGAAGAACATAAGCACTAGAAGCAGAAATACTCACTATTATAAAAACAATAGTGAGTATTATTGCTATCGATATCTCTCGAAAAAAGTGTGGCCTGTATTCATTCCCTTCATGAGGAATGAATAAATGTTTTAGATGATGTTTTACTCTGTGATGAATCTTCACAAATAGAGTATAACACCCCGACTAACCCTTTGTTACTTGTTTATTACAGCTCTTGTGAGTGGACCAAAGTAACCTGATGCTGGCTTAATCTTATTAGCTGCTTGATAAGCCTTCACAGCGTTAAGAGTGTCAGTGTCAAAATTACCAGTTATTGCGCCCTTGTAAAAACCTAGAGATAATAAGACTTTTTGTAACTCTTTCACATCGTTATTATTCTTCATTCCGAATTTCAAGTTCTTTGTAAATCTGAACTTAGAAGCTCCGAGAACTGTCCCTCCTGTTGAATTGTTTCTAACTATGAGGTCATTAGTAGACACTGTACCGCTGTATAATATACCGCCGATACTTCCACCACCAGAAACCAATCCACCATTGTTAAGAACTATTACTGTTCTTGTTTTCTCAGTTGCCACGTTGCCAGATGTGTCAGTAGCGTTGTATCTAACTACATATGTACCAGCGAGACTTGTGTTAACAACATCACCACTCACTGTTGCTGTGGTAGTACCATCAACGAAATCAACTGCCACAGCGCCTAGCTCAACATAAGTAGTTCCTACAAATATTGTTGTTGTAGCATCACCGTTAATAGTGATAACAGGGGCCTTGGTATCTATTATGTTTATGGTCACACTAGCAGATGTAGCTGCATTGTAATTAGAATCACCAGCTTGATCAACAACTATCTGACATGTTCCAGTTGCACCACTAAGTGTTACAAGAGACCCTACTATTGTACATTTGTTAACCCCAGCTCCAAGAGAATAAGTAAGTGGTAATCCAGATGTTGTAGTAGCAACAACATTGAATGGAGCATCATCTGGGTTCTTATCAGCAATCGGAGTGATAGTTATAGTCTGATCCGCCTTTGTTATTGTAAGAGTTCCTGTTGCAAATGTAACAGAATAATTAGATCCAGCCGAGATAGTCCCCGCAGTGATATCATATGTTCCAACATTCTCTCCAGCTACTCTTGTTAATGATCCAGAAAGTGTATCTGGGGCAACTAATCCAGTAGTAGTTGCAGTCAAAGCTGGATCAGATGTACCGTAAACTTTTGTCTTATTCTCAGCTGTAATAGTAGCTGACTTTGCAGTTATGTTAGCTGTAGTAGTTGCGCTGTTTGGTGCAACATTATAGTTACCAGAATCAAGTCCAGTTAGAGACAAGCCGAGAATTGTTACTAACTTGTTAGTACCTACATTCTTGTCGTTGAAGCTAGAGCTCGAACTCGCAATGGTAAATGTGTCTCCTGCTAATCTGTTATCTGTGAAGTTAACATTAGCCCCGGTGTTACCATCGTATACCTTGTCTATACCTGTAGCTGACACAGTCAGTGTACGTTTTGTAATATTTGCTGTTGTTGTGGCTGTAGTAGGGATTGTGTAATTAGTATTGTCTATAGCTGGAGTAATAATCACATTAACTGTTACCAACTTGCCTGTGCCAACATTTTTATCAATGAAGTTAGCAGAAGCTGAACCAAGTGTTCCGATTGTGTCACCTGCTATAACATTACTTGATAATGCACTGATGGCAGCAGATGTATTAGAATCATACACTTTGCTTACTGCTGTTGGGGTTACTACTAGGAATCTAGGTGTTATGTCTGCAACAGATGTAGTTGTTGAGTTAAGTAAATTATAATTAGGAGCATCAGCGCCTGATATTGTTATGCCACCTGTTGTTACTGTCTTAGCGACTCCAACATTTTTATCAGAGAAATTAGAGCTTGTTCTGTTATAAGTTACCAAGTCACCAGAAACTTTGTCAGAAGAAGACAGTGTTGTAGAAGCAATAACTGTTGCATCGTATACCTTGCCAGAAGATACCGCAGTCACAGTCAT
>CAZGVC010000003.1:17837-33499 GCA_964529065.1 uncultured Candidatus Saccharibacteria bacterium | reverse complement strand
AAGCAATAACTGTTGCATCGTATACCTTGCCAGAAGATACCGCAGTCACAGTCATATCTTTTTTAGTTATGTTAGCTGTTGTTGTGGCTGTTGTAGAAGACAATGTGTAGTTAGCTGCATCTAGGCCAGACAAAGTGATACCTGTTACTGTTACCAGCTTAGAATTACCTACTGTTTTGTTGTTGAAGTTAGCTGTACCTGCTGCAATAAATGTATCCCCTGCTATTCTGTTGTCTGAATATGTAACAGTTGCAGATGTGTTGCCATCATAAACCTTATTAGTACCCGATACAGTAACAGTCAATGTTGCTGCTGTGATGTTGGCAGTAGAGGTAGGTGCTACTAAAATATAATTTGTAGCAGAAGTTCCAATTATACTGAGCCCTGAAATGTTAACAACTTTATTAGTACCAACATTTTTGTTTAAGAATGTACCAGTCGGAGAACCAGTAAGAGACAACGCCGCAGGCAGGGCGTCAGCAGACACAACACCATTTAAAACAGGTACACCTGTTATGATTGCATTAACATTTTGATCATACACCTTATTAGATGCTGACAAGCCCGAAACAGTTAGACTCTTCCTTGTAATATCAGCAAGCAGTGTTGGTTGAGTTAATGTGTAATTCGCAGAGCTTGTCCCTGTAATTGTTAACCCTGACACTGTTACTGTTTTAGCGACTCCAGCATTCTGGTCACTAAAATTTAAAAACATTGAACCACCCAAGACAACATTAGAGACATCAGAAGGCACAAGTCCGACAAGTGTCGGCACACCAGTACTGGTTGCACTATCTGTGCCGTCATATACTTTATTGTTAGCTGTCACACCCGTAACAGTAAGACCTTTAGCTGTAATAGCCGCATCTGATCTTTGAGAAAAAGTAACATTATAATTAGCTCCACCGTTGCCATCATTAACTGTGCCTGCTGCATTAATATTCTTGCTGACACCAACTATTGCTGTTACGTAACTCTGTGTGAAGTTGGCAGTATCTCCTGCTTGTATAGCTCCAACTGTAACTGTTGGGATACCAGCTGAACTAGTATTACCATCATACACCTTGCTAGCTGCAACAGAAGGTCTAACAGTTATAGCTAATGGTGTGACTGTCTGAGTCTCGCTCGCTGGTTGAGCTGACAAGTTGTAATTATTAGCATTTGCTCCACCTAATACATAACCTGAAAAAGTTACATTAACACTGCTGCTTGCATTCCTGCTAGAGAGTAAGCCTGTTGCAGATGTTCCGTCTATTGTAACAACATCAGGGGCAACAACGCCTGAAAATGTAACTCCTGCAGGCACAGCATTAAGCAATGCATTAGTTGTACCATCATACACCTTGCTCGCTGCTGCAAAGTCACCAGCAGTAATAGATATAGTCTTTTTATTAACATTGAATGACCTTATAACCTGAGGGGCAGACGCATACACACCATTGCCAGCCTGATTAGCACGCAAAGTACATGTTCCAGCCGAGACAATGTGTACAATGAAGCCAGAAATAGTACACACTGCAGTTGTAGCAGACAACATTGAAACAGTTAATCCAGATGTAGATGTAGCCGCAACATTAAAATCAGCAACTCCATAAGTCACGTCAGCCGGTTGAGGAAAATCAATAGTCTGAGGAGTCAAAGCAGATGTAGTAAATGTATTTATTGCTCCTGGGTACCAATCTCCAGCCACATGAGCCCAAGCTACATAGTAATAAGTTGTGTTAGGGGTAATAGCTGGCATGTTGCTAGGTATTCCTGATGTAGTTACAACTGACGCAGAAGCTGAGAAAGTTCCTCCTGCTGCCACAGATCCAAGTACAGGCGTAGAATAAACACCTACTGGTATAGCAGATCCCGGAAATGCTGGTAAAGTAAATGGAGCATCAGACACCCAGAATGAAACCTGGTCAGCGAAGCCGGCACCGTTTGTCGCATTCATTGTTGCATCATTAACAGTCACACCTGTAGCAGGATCTGTTGTTGGGTTATTAGAAATAGCTAAGGATATGTTAAAACTAAAAATAAAAGCGGAAACGATTATTAATATTGACTTAAAACTGATAATGTTTTGTAATTTTTTCATGTTAATATTTTTGAATTTACAATAATACTACTCCTAATATAAAAATAAAACAAATGCATAAAAATCTTTACATCCATGGGTAAAAAATATACTAGTACAAAACCTCTTTAGTAAAAGATTATATTAGAGAAACAATCAAAATTAGTCCGTAGAAAATTAGCCCGTATGCGCAAGTTGGTAATACTAGTCCGTATTTTCTTCCATTCACTAGCCACTCTCTCATGTCCCCTACAACATATGACCCGGCAAATACAATTCCAAGTATGGATACAATCGTCATCACTTTGTGAGTCCAATAAAAATTAAAACCAAACCAAATATTAGCGCATGCAGCCATAAACATAATCAAAAACATTGCCAAACCAAAGTAACATGCTGGATAGCCAAGAAAATACGGACACTCCTCATTGAATGGGCACACTTCTAATATCGCCTTGTGCGCAACCATGTATGCAGCGAATAATACACCTCCAAGTGATAACCAAAATACAATCCAAATATAGTTTTCTAAAATAAAGCTAATCATAAGATGAAGTATAACAGACACCGAAGTAAGATAGTTTGTTATAATATACACATGGAAAAAGAAGGATTGTTAGGTGGCACAGCGCACAATGTTCCAGCTGATATGAAGAGTATTCTAACCTCTAAAACAAAAACTTTGGAATGGTGGCAAAGCCTGACCCCACTCGCACGCAATGAATGGATATGTTGGATCGAGGATGCCAAGAAGGACGAGACACGCAAACGCAGAATGGAAATAATGCTGGACAAATTCTCGCGCGGTGAACGCCGCCCCTGCTGCTGGGCTGGCTGTATCCATAGGGGGAAATAATCAATTCCCCTTCAAGTACTTACCTGCCACGCTGAGGGCGAATGAAGGTAGGATTATACAGACATCGATAAACAAAAGCTGACGCAGTCTGTTCACAAGCATCACTGACTCATTCCCATCCGGCCCACTCAACAGCACCATTACAATCCCAATCACACCAAAAGCGATAGAAGAAAATATAAAAACTCTCGTTGCCATTTTTTGCATAAGCTTAATTTAATACTATTCAGTTAACCTTCCCAGTAAATACATATTTAAAACCAAACCAAAAGAAACAAAAACTTAAAATTATATAAAATATATATTCTGTAAAGAAAGAGCTTTCTGAAAATAACCAAGAGGAAACGATTAGGTGTAAACCAACAATTAAAAACTGTATAAATCTATAAAACATATTTTTGCTCCGTGAGTAGGGATCGAACCTACGACCAACTCGTTAACAGCGAGCTGCTCTACCGCTGAGCTATCACGGAATATAATAGTGGTACGGGTAAAATTTTATCAAAGAAACGTCAAAAAAGCAATAACTAATAACAGATATTAATTATTTAGTATTTTGAGCAATGGGTCTTCACAAGCAATATGTATAGCTGCGGCATTCTTGTGCCCTCCGCCACCATGAGCAGCAGCTATTGTAGAGACATCAAAATCATCAACCGAACGCAAGCTGAATCTCCATTTACCTTCATAATAATAATAAACAACAGCAAAAGTCCCGGTCTTCTTTGCTAATTCGTGGCCGAGTTCGCTCTTGATCTCAGATGGCGCATTAACAGCATACACCTCGTAACCGAAAACGTTCACAAGGGTCGCCCTCTCGATGTATTTGTTAATCATACCCTCCCTTACTTCCCTTAAGACTTTGCCGATATTTTTTATATATTCAAAACGAGTGGGATCCTCTAATTCTTTTACAACTTTGTCAAAACTTTGAATATTCAACTCGTTGTCGTCTTTGTATATGTATGCGTCAATGTATTGATAATCAGGCATCTTGTGCTCCCAAGTGTCACTGTCAGAAACATATTGTATTGCAAGTGGTACGGTCTGACCTCTATAAAAATATTCCCAGGCTAACATGCAGCCAGATTTGTCAGTGCCATAAACATTCTCCTTCACGCTCTCAATGTCTTCTTTTTGACTTATGTGGTGGTCGAGAACTACTAACTTTTTACATTTTGCCTCTAGAGTTAGCAATATTTCTTTTGGGTAACAAAAATCTACTATATACACTTCTAATTCAGATACATTATTGTGATTTGTCACAAAATCAGGTAATTGCTTTCTATCATCAGCAGCAATATATTCAGCAGTCTCGGCAAACTTCTGATAGCAAACCCAAGCAGAAGCCACCCCGTCACGACAATTCTTGTGGTAAATAACTGCGATATTTTTCATCCTGTTAATAATAGCATATTTGCAATAATGGCAATATGTGATAGTATTTTAGGTATGCAATCCCTCATCCTAGCGGTGAACGTAATCTTATCGGTTATTCTAGTTATCTTGGTTCTCGTTCAAAGATCTAATACAGACAGCAATGGCGCATTTTCTGCTGATTCTTCTGTCGGTACATATCGTAGACGTGGAGGCGAGTTACTCCTATACCGTGCAACAATAATAGTAGCAATACTGTTTGCTGTGTCTTTGGCTGTACACGCTTTTCTGAAATAAGGTCAAAGTTTAAGAATTCGTAACTCCGTATTGGATAAGAGTGCATTCATAAAAATATATGAATGAAAACAATGAAATAAAGCATTTGTCTTTTGTAAAAAAGGCGATGTTGTCTATAAAACAATCTAGCCCAGAGAATGCTTTTTATGCTGGGTTATATATTATATTTGGAATTACACTCCTAATCATATCCCTCGTTATATTCCTAGGGACATTAACTGTAACTGTACCCAAATACAACACAACACTATCAGTTGGTAGTATCGAGCAACCAAGATACTTTACACCGATATATGCAAGCCAAGACATGGAGAAGATAATCTCGGCCCTACTTTATTCTGGATTATACAAGAAAAACATAACTGGTAATTATGATTATGATTTGGCTGAAGAGATAATAAAAAATGAGGACGGCACAGAAATAAAAGTAAAATTAAAAAGCGATGCAGAGTTCGCTAATGGCAGAACGATAACTTCTGATGATGTTATATTCACTTATACATTATTGTCTGACCCGCTAGTGCGCGCCACAGACAAAGTTAGATATGAAGGTCTGTCTTTTGAAAGAGTAGACGATAAAACTTTTAATATAAAATTAAAAAAACCTTTCCCTTATATTGAAGAATTGTTAACAGCAGGAATATTATCAGCCGATGAATATAAAAATAAGCCAGTAGATAATCTTGTTTTGTCAGAAGTGAATCAATACCCGACCGAAAGTGGTATGTATGAGGTGTCTGACTCAACACTAGACAGCAATGGGAAAATAAAATCATTAGAATTGGTTTCTAATTCTAATTATGTAGGCAAGAGACCTTATATCAAATACATAAACATTAATTATTACAGCAACACATCTGACATGATAAAAGATGTGAATTCTGGCAAGTTAGACGTAGTTTTCGATATAGATCAGGACAGTAGAAAACAAATTACAAGCAAGTCATACAAAGACTTTACCTACACCCTGCCTCGCATAGTAGCAATATTCCTCAATGCTAATAAAAAGGAAAGCTTCGCCAAAAAGGATGTGCGCGAGGAATTGTATAGCGCAATAGACAGAAATGTTTTCTCTGACGCAGGAGTCGCGACATTTGATATGTTGCCAGGCAGTAGCCAATTAGCTACAACATCAGTAACAGAATACGCCACCAGCACTTTCACCCTAACATTGCCTGATATGGACAGACGTATCAGTGTGGCCAACAAGATAAAAGAAATGCTCGCACAAAAAGGTATAGACATGACTCTCGACATACGAGATCAGAATGACCTTAATCAAAACATAATACGTAACCGTGATTATGAGGCCTTATTATCAACAATAGAGATACAATCCCCTTCTGACTTGTATGCATTCTGGCACTCATCACAACGCAATGCACCAGGACTCAATATATCTAGTTATACAAGCAAGACTTTCGACCAAGCATTAGAAACAATAAAAACTGCAACAAATAAAAACATAACGGATGAACAGTTACAAAAAATAAGAACCGAGTTCTACGATGAATACCCTTATATACCACTGTACACACCAACAAGGTCAATAGTATATAAAAATAACCTAAACGCCGAGATACCGTCATCGATAAATAGCAGCAAAGACCTTATCAGTAACATTAACTATTGGTGGAATGACACAGAAAAAGTCTGGCCAATATTTATGAATGAAAAAATTATCAACAAAATCTACACATTATTACACTAATTAAATTATAAAAATATGAGAAATTTCCAAAGACCATTCAGACAAAATGACAGACCGTCATTCAAACGCCCATTACCAGACCTGGCGCCTAATAACATACGCATTATCGGTATAGGAGGTAACGAGGAGTCAGGGCGCAACATGTGGGCTATTGAGTATCGCGATACCATTGTGGTTTTAGACGGTGGCATACAATACAGCGCACTCAAGACCCCTGGTATAGATTTTATACTTCCTAATTCTGCCTACCTAAAAGAGAAGAAACACAAAGTAAAAGCAATAATCGCTACCAGTCCGCACATGGATCATGTTGGAGCTATACCTTACTTCGCAGCGGATTTCCCTCAGGCGACTATATACGCTCGTAATGTAACGGGAGAAATAATCAAAGCCCGCGCAGAAAGATTGAAAAGCAAGATCGAGGACAATATATTCCCTATCGAGGAACAAATGTCTATTGCTGTTGGCTACATGAATCTTAGATTTTGGAATATAAATGACGACACACCAGGTGAATTATCAGTGTCTATTGAGAGTAATTATGGTGACATCGTGTATATGTCTAACACTCAAGTATTAGGAAAAGACACTGCGTACAAATACTTTGAAAATAGAAATGTATTATGTTTGCTTGCTAGTTCAGGTAATGCTGATCAGAATGGGTTCGCTCCAAAAGAAGAAGGTATATACACCGGATTAGCTACAGCAATACATAATGCTGAGGGTCGCGTATTCATCGGCACATTCGCTTCACACCCTGAACGCATTAGATTCATACTTGATATGTGTAATCAGCTTGGTAAAAAAGTTGTAGTTGACTCCCCTGCTATCACTGACATGATAAAGGCAATCAAAATCGCCAATAACACAAAGATGTATGACGAGTTGATAATATCAGATGAAGCTGCTGAGAATATTCCGCATAACAAATTAGTTTATCTTGTTGCAAAAGTAGAAGGTGATGAGTTGTATAACCTAGACAAGATTGCAAATGGTAAACATGACAAATTACAATTCACAGAAAATGACACTGTTATATTCGCCACACACGCCATAGTTCACAATCAACGCCAAGCACAGAACTTGAAAGACAAATTATCTCGCTTTGGTGTACACATATTACATTATCGCGCTACTGAAGTTAACTTGTACAGATATGGCCACAGTGAGGACTTGGAGTATATACACAGGAAAATGCATCCTAAATATTTTATACCGATGCATGGTTATCATTATATGTTGCGTGTACACGCTGATGTTGAGCGCAAAATGGGCACTCCAGAAAGCAATATATTGATACCCGACAACGGTAGCGTTATCGAGATTGTCGACGATGGTAAAAACATGATTATGTTACGTGACAAAGTAGACACAGAGATGATAGTTGTAGATGGTCAGAATGTAGGCAAAATACAAGACGTAGTTATGCGTGATCGTGAGACATTAGGTGCACAAGGAATATTTGTAATGATAGCCATAATAGACACGCATTTGCATAAGTTGAAAAAGTCCCCTGACATTGCCTCTCGTGGTTTCGTTTATAGCAAAGAGTCACAAACACTGATGCTCGAAGCCAGAGACACTATTAAAAATACAGTTGATGCTTATCTTGAGAAAAACAAAACTATAGACACTGATAATATAAAAGAGACTTTACAATCCGTGGTTAGTAAATTCTTGTTACAAAAAACAGCCAAGGAACCAGTTGTGATATCGGTAATTATTACTATTTAATTTAAAAAATATGCAAAACAATCAAAATAACAAACATAATTATAATGATAAGAGACCTGTCGCCCCGCCAAAAAACATTGGTGGTGACGACTTGCACAAGAAACCGAGCGTATCCCACGAACAACCAACTGCGAAGCCTGCAGCAAAAACAAGAAAGAAAAAGGAGCGCAAAATAGTTCAGCCAGTATTCGAGTCGCGCCTCGGTCCTGACAATGAGACAGCACACATACCACCTCTTAAGGATGGCGACATACGCATATTACACATGGGTGGCGTGGAGGAGATTGGTCGCAACATGAGTATGATTGAGTACAAGAACTCAATTGTGATTGTGGATTGCGGTATACAATTCAGCGAGACCGATACACCTGGTATTGATTTCATTCTGCCTAATACAAAATACCTCGAGGAAAGAAAAGATAAGATAAAGGCTATGGTTATTACTCACGGACACCTCGACCATATTGGAGCTATACCTTATATCATGCCTCGTATTGGCAATCCTCAAATATACGCTCGTAACTTCACACAACTAATGATACGCAAGCGCCAGGAGGAATTCCCTTATCTTCCTGATCTCAAGATAAATATTGTCGAGACTGGCCAAACAGTTGAGCTAGGTGACCTGAAGGTCAAATTCTGGGGTGTGAGTCACGCTATACCGGATGCGATGGGTATTATAATCGAAACCCCTCATGGTGACATTGTGCACACCGGAGACCTTAGACTGGATCATAATGATGGCATCCCTACTGAGAATGAGATTAACAACTTCTCTGTTTTCAAAGGTAGAAAAGTCCTCGCGCTTATGACCGACTCAACTAATTGTGAACAACCAGGATTCTCAATATCAGACAGTGTGGTGTATAAAAACCTCGAGGCTGTGATACGTGACACACCTGGCAGATTGATAGTGTCTACTTTTGCTTCACAAGTTGAGCGTATGCTTTTCATGCTTCGTATGTGTGAGAAATATGGCCGCAAAGTAGTAGTAGAAGGTCGCAGCATGAAGACAAATATCGAAGTAGCCAGAATGGCAGAGATGCTAGATGTTAAGCCTGAGACACTTATACCTATCGAAGCCGTACCGGACTATCCACCTAACAGAATAGTAATACTAGCAACTGGTGCCCAAGGTGAGGAGTTTGCGGCGCTAGGACGTATTGCTAACAAAACACACAAATACATCAAGCTGTCCAAATTCGACACAATCCTTATGTCGTCTTCTATTATTCCTGGCAATGAGCAACCTGTACAAAAGCTAAAAGACAATCTCTCTCGCCAAGGAGCGCATCTAATACATTACAAAACATCAGACGTACACTCGTCAGGTCATGCTAATGCAGGAGAATTGTCTTGGATACACAGCGCTATTAATCCAAAATTCTTCATCCCTGTGCACGGATACCATTACATGTTGACAGTTCACCGCGACATAGCCCTCTCGAGACAAATGCCAAAGGAAAACATCATAGTCCCTGACAATGGCCTCATAATCGAGATACAAAATAGTGGTGAGAAAATAGTCGCCCTACCTGAGCGTGTGTCGAATGACATCATAGTTGTGGATGGTACTAATGTTGGTAAAGTGCAAGACATGGTTCTGCGTGATCGCGATAACTTGCGTGAGGAAGGCATATTCATAATCATCGCTATTATAGATCAGAATACTCACAAATTGAAAAAGTCCCCTGACATTGCCTCTCGTGGTTTCGTTTACCTAAAAGAATCACAAGAACTGTTGCGTGAATCGAGAACACTTGTCAGAAACATAATAGAGACACATCTCGCTAATAATCCAGACATAAAAGTCGATGAATTGAAGAAAGAAATATTAGAAAAAGTATCCAAAGTTTTGTCTGACAAAACATCCAAGGAACCTGTGATTGTGCCAGTAATTATCACCGTATAATAGGTTATAATTATTAATATATGATCTCTGAGACAAGAAAAAAGTTGTTAGTAGTTGGTTTTGTTGTAACTCTCCTATATTCACTGCATTTTGCTATACCACTATATGTTAACTCTATAATGCTGGGACAATTCTTTTCAAAAGAAATCGTTAGTGTGATTATAATGCTTGGCGCAATCAGTGCATTATTCGTAACTACACATCTCGGTGCGTCAATTAAAAAGTATCATAATTACAAAACAACATTGTGGCTTTTATTTGTAAGTATTCTTACTACCGGATTCATAGGATTCACAAATATAGGGATACTGGTGGCACTGTTGTATATATTACACTTCTCTTGTGTTGCCGCTCTCTTTATTACGGTGAATCTTTATATAGAAGAGTTCACCGATGTTGAAGAGGAAGGTGCGACTCGAGGTCTATTCCTAACACTACTCAACACAGGTATATTGATTGCGCCACTAGTAGCCGGAGGACTAGTTAATACTTCTGGTTTTGCTGGTATATACACCGTCAGTGCGCTAACATTAGTCCCTGTTATATTCTTGATCAAAAAGTTCTACTCTCATGCCAAGGAACCGAAATATAGCAATGCTAATTTCTTGCTCGCAATAGACGAAGCCAGAAAAGACAAAAATATTTTTGGTGCTTTGGCTGCACTCCTAGCTTTGGAGTTATTCTATGTGCTCATGAGTGTTTACGCTAGCATATACATAGTCCAAGTCATCGGCATACCTTTGCCTGTTTACCTTGGGGTGATAATGCCTTTTGCTCTCATTCCTTTTGTGCTACTCCCGTACGGCCTAGGCAAATTAGCGGACATAGAGACAGGAGAAAAAGAGTTAATGATGCTCGGAATAATTCTAATAGGCCTGGCAACCTTAGGTATAACTTTTATATCTAGCACTAATCCTCTGTTCTGGGCTGGTATATTATTCATCGCTCGCGCTGGAGCTGCGACACTTGAGGCTATGGTATTTAGCTATTTCTTCAAAAAAGTAGAACGCAGCGATGTTGGCTTGGTGGCCCTCTTTGGCAGCATTAGAACAGTTGCATTCATATTTGTGCCTTTGGTTGGTTCAATTTTCTTTCTATTATCAGACAACTTTAAAATACTTTTTGTGTTGAGCGGTCTGGCAATACTGTATAGCCTGAGGCCTGTTCTGAAGATACGTGACACAAAATAAATATGCAAGAATACATAATCAAAAGCGAATCCAGAATAAACAAAGCCCTAGCCGACCTAGGTGTGTGTTCTAGACGCGAAGCAGACAAGTTGATTGAGTCAGGTAAAGTATTTATAAACAAAAGACAGGCCACACTGGGCTCAAAAGTCTCTGCTGGTGACACTGTAACAATAAAAACTGAAGCCAAAAACTTAAAATATTTTCTATATTTCAAACCACGTGGCGAAGTGACAGGAGAAACAAACAAGGAGTCACTAGCTGGGCTACACCCCGTCGGCAGACTAGACAAAGAGTCGGACGGACTACTTATCTACACCAATGACCACCGCGTTGTTGATGCTCTACTTAATCCAAAGAATGAAGTTGAAAAGGAATACAGGGTTACAGTAAGAGAAAAAGCAACTCCAAGAGTTGAGAGGATACTATTAGATGGCATCGAAACCCAAGAGGGAGAGTACAAGCCAGCCAAGCGCGTATTCATACACGAAGACGGTCTAACAGTAGACATAACCATAACCGAGGGCAAAAAGCATGAGATACGCCGCATGCTTAACGCTCTTAATTTAACTATTAACACATTGACTCGCAAGCGCATCGCTACATTGAATGACAGAACAATACGCAGCGGCCAAGCCAAAGAGATTGAACCTCACGATCTCGAGCGCCTGTTCAAAGTTTTAAAAATATCTTAAGGCTATTTTCTCTTTGTTAACATTCCAAGTATTCCGCGCATGGCAGCGCGTGTAGCAGTACGAGCAACATCACGCACTAGCGGATTCTTGGATATTTCCATTATGGTATCTACCGCACTCGAGCCAGTGCTTTTTGCTTCGCGCTTCGCCTCTTCTTCTAATGCCTTACCTTCCTCACAATCATCCATTTTCTTGCACAACATCTCATAGGCACTGTCTCTATTTATATTCTGATTATACTTTTGTAACAAATTGCTCTCGCTCAAAACTTTCTTATACTCATCATCTGTGATGGTAGACATTCTACTCCTCGGGCCACTATTCATACAGTGAACCAGAGGTGTTGGTGTACCCTTCTCAGACAATGCAGTTACGAAGGCCTCACCTATTCCTAATTCTGTGATCAACTTGTCCACTTGATAGAAATCAGTCTCAGGATAATTCTCGCTAGCTTTTTTAATGGCATCTCTGTCTTTTGCTGTGAAGGCGCGCAGGGCATGCTGAACTTTCAGACCAAGTTGCGCCAAGACATCATCTGGTATGTCTATTGGATTCTGAGTACAGAATATTATACCTACACCTTTACTACGAATTAGCTTCACTATTTGTTCTATTTGATTGAGCAAATCCTTAGAAGCCTCTTCGAATAATAGATGCGCCTCGTCGATGAACACTACGAGCTTTGGCTTTTGCACGTCACCGAGCTCGGGGAATTTCTGATACATCTCAGCCAATAGGGACAACATAAATGTTGAGAATAATTTTGGCTTGGTCTGAACATTCATCAGCCTAATAACATTAATAACTCCCATACCATCACGAGTAGCTACCAGGTCGTTAACTTCGAATGACGGCTCGCCGAATATCATCTCGCCGCCCTGCTCCTCCAATTCTATTACCTTGCGCATTATTGTGCCTATACTTGTGCCGGCTACTGTTCCAAAATCCTTCTCTATGTCGTCTTTACCTTCATCTGTCTGTATATATTGTAGAACTTTCCTAAAATCAGCTAGGTCAAGCAATGGCAACCCTTTGTCATCGCAATATTTGAACACCAGCGACACCACACTTGATTGAGTGTCATTTAACTCGAGCATTTTCGAGAACAATACTGGCCCAAATTCTGACACTGTTGATCTCATTCTAATTGCTCCGTCGTCTGACAATGACATGAACTCGGTTGGATAGCTTTCAGCTGACCATTTTATACCCGTTGCCTCCTCGCGGGATTTTACTTTATCATTATAATCTCCTTCTTGTGACACACCTGAGAAGTCTCCCTTAATATCCATCACCAAGCTTGGCACCCCTTTCTCGCTCAACAACTCAGCCAATTTTTGAAGGGACTTTGTCTTACCTGTTCCTGTTGCTCCTGCTACCAACCCATGCCTGTTGAGTGTAGCTAGAGGTATATTAACCAGCGCCTCCTTCACAACTTTGCCATCCAGAACCGCGGCCCCATACGTAACATAATCCCCCAGACAAGAGTAACCATCATTTACAACTTTTAAGAACTCTTCTTCTGTTTTGCCTTTCATGTGGATATTATACCATGCAAGAATGAGCGTAGATGCTACAATTTATATTAGACATGTTCACTGCTTATAATGTAAAAACAAAAAATAATTAAAATGGCTAAAACAAAATTTGAAGTTTATAAAGATGGAAAAGGCCACTATCGTTGGAGATTGCTCGCTCAAAATGGTGAAGCAGTAGCTAACGCTGGTGAAGGATTCACTGAGAAGCGCGGCGCCATGAATTCAGTTAAAAAGTTGAAAGATTGGGCTAATACAAGCAATATAGTGGACATCGAGAAACAAAAAGAAGATGCTGCCAAAGCGAAAGCCGCGGCTAGTAAAAAGAAAACTGCTCCTGTTAAAAAGGCAGCAGCTCCAGCTAAAAAAGCTGTGAAAAAGGCAACCAAGAAGGTAGTTGCTAAGAAAACTCCTGAGATTACTCCGGTAATCTAAGGTTTCGAAAATAAACACCCCTGACGAGGGGTGTTTATTTTTGTCTCATTGCTGCCACTATCTCTCTGAATGTGACTCCTGACGACATGAAGGCCTCGTGCAGTAGTGACCCTTCTGTGTATCTTGGCTTGGTGGATACATGTACCAAGGTAAAACCATTTTTATTTTTAACAAAATCATAAACAGCTAATGGTAAATCCAAATTAACATGTATCTTGTGTATCATGTCTCTCAATTCCATTTTTTCATTTTCATTTAACGATTGCGCTCGGACATAGTTATTCTTGCCCCCCTTTTTAAAGCTCTCAAGTATTGTTGGTATATACACACGTTCACCACGAAGGTTGCTGACTGCTGCCACGTGATACAATCTTCCTTTTACATGGCTGTCGACCACTGGTGTGTCGCCTCTCTTCTGTATTTCTTTTATATATTCGAGTGACTCTTTCGGATCATATGTAAGCAAGCTAGGTAGCAATCTAGTCTGTGACTTTATCACAAGTGGTAAATGCAAAGTCCTCCACAGATTATGCATATCTGACTCGTCTATTTGTTTTTTAGATATAATTGTGTAATTAGGATATTTTATCCCGAGTTGAAAAAGCAACCTCCTGACATTATCTATTTTTGGTTCAACTTCAAATAATTTTGGTATTTTAAAATCCCTAACTAGCGATACATGTGAGGTCTCCTTCGTAGTGTTCACCACAACATCAACATAAGGCAGTATCTGATGCGGAGTGGTTTTGATTCCGCGTTCATACCAGTCACCATTTTGATCTATTGTTATGTCTATTATCTTGTACTCACCGAGACGTAGGTCAGCCAATATCTCTGCAGCAGACAAATGCGAGTCATGTTCTCGTATTTTCCCTCCGCGCAAAACTCCTATATTCATATTAACAGTTTAACATGAATAACGATTGGCAAATATGTGTTTTACCAGTCCAATGTTCCACCAATTTATGAATTTTTAAAAACCTTAGCCACTATATTTTTAAAAAGTACCTTTAACCCATCTGAAATCTTTGCCTCTGGCTCCTTGAGTCTTGAAAACAGAGCCACCTCCTCTGGAGATAAAGATTCTAAGACTCTCTCAAAGTCATTTCTAATATAATGCCCAAAAATTGACCCTAGTACCACCTCTTCTGATACCCCTGTCTCAGAAGCAATATCCTTAATGGCATCCTCCAGAAGACAAACCTCTAAGGCATACCCTTCTCTAGATCTCATCTCTTTATCAAAATCTTCATATAATTTTTTGTTACCACTTCTAGATATATACTCAAACACAACATAGTCTGCCATTTTTTCAGTTATAGCTTCATTCATGGCTGTATAAGATGTTTTTCCTAACCACTCCTTGTTGGGAATTTCCACCCCTTTACTCTTGTAGATTGATGAGGCATGACAAACCTCGTGAACAAAAACCCGAAGCAGTTTAAGAGGATCTAAGTTTTCAAAAACTTCAGAATTAAACTCAACATAGCCACTAATTACATGAGCGACACTCTGATCATTTTTGCTTTCTGGTAAATATGTTGAGACTTCGCCAAGTACGGCCTCAATTTTTCTTTTATACCTGAACAACTTTTCTTCACTCTGGTCCTTAGAAGATTTTCTATATATTTCAAGAAATATGTCTACCAGTACCCCTCTATCTACTGACTCTAACTTTTGATTTATAAGTTTTGTTTTTTGATCAAGATATTCATCTCTTTTACCAATAGCATCAAAATCTAACTCACCAGATGGTTTTACTGTTTCAAATTTTGGTGCAGGTGTTTTATTTCTAAAAAACATAAATTTTACCAATCCAATGTTCCACCAGTCTTATACTCGGTCACACGTGTCTCGAAGA
>CAZGVC010000003.1:9669-17737 GCA_964529065.1 uncultured Candidatus Saccharibacteria bacterium | reverse complement strand
TTTTACCAATCCAATGTTCCACCAGTCTTATACTCGGTCACACGTGTCTCGAAGAAATTCTTCTCTTTCGCTAGGTCTACCGCCTCACTCATCCAAGGGAATGGATTGTGTGATCCATATTGTATAGGCAGTCCCACACGTTGCAATCTACGATCTGCAATGTGCTCGATATATTGTTTGAATCCATCAGCGTTGAGTCCAAATATTCCTTTAGGGAAAACATCTTGTGCAAATGTGTATTCCAACTGCACAGCTTCACGTATTAGGTTAATGATTCTAGCTTGGAATTCTGGCGTCCACAATTCTGGTTGCTCCTCCTTAATTGTGTTAATCATATCAATACCAAAGTTCAAGTGAGCAGACTCGTCACGCATAATGTATTGTATCTGCTCTGCAGAACCAGGCAACTTGTTCTGACGTTGGAATCCGAACATAACCGCAAATGATGAATAGAAGAATATACCCTCCATGATTAGCGAGAACACACAGATATTCTCCAAGAATTTCTGATCATTCTCAAATGTACCAGTATTAAAGTCATTACGCATTATACCCTCATTAAAACTAAGTATGAATTTGTCTTTGTTATATATAGCATCCACCTCGCGATACATATTGAATATCTCTGAACCGTCCAGCCCGAGCGACTCCACAATGTATTGATAAGCCTGAGTGTGTATAGCCTCCTCATAAGCCTGACGCAGCAGATACATACGTGCCTCCGGAGATGTGATGTGTTTGTAGAATGCCAGCACTATGTTATTCGCTGCTATCGAGTCTGCTGTTGAGAAGAATCCAATCACCATCTTAAGAGCGTGTCTCTCGTCTGCTGTTAAGAAATTAGGATTCCTCCACTGCTCGATGTCTAGCTGCATCGATATCTCTGTCGGCAACCAGTGATTGGCATTACCAACATTATACGCATCCCAAGCAAATGTATGCTTGAGTGGGTGCAGCTGTATCACATCTGCATTTTTACCATTGATCAGTCTGCGATCATTAATAGACACACGCCCCGCATTACGATTGAGCGACTCCGCTATTTCCCCCACTACCACTGCACCAGTTGTTGTTCCATTGTTTGTACTTGGATTCATATTTCTTAGAATTATTTTTATTAATTTTAATAAGTGTCCACAAAAAGATTCCCACTTTTTATACTTCTAATTTTACCACTTTTTGATCTCATTTCAGTAGCCCCTTTTGTCAAGTTGGGGACAAAAATACCCTTATTTTATAAGCCTAAATTTACCTATTCAAATATGTAATACTAGCCTGTAGTGTCGTCGCCACACACACCCACAAAGTATAAGGCATCAGCAATATCGCCACCCATTTTGAATGCGGGAAAATATAATAAACCAGTGCCAAACAAGATATCAAAATGAGAACAATATCCACCATTGCCAGCGGCAGATTGCGTAGTCCGAACTGTATCGGAGTGAATATCACATTCACGAACAAGTTAAACAGGAACAAATAAAAAATATATTTAGGCCAAGCCGCAGACGAACTCACTCCAAATGTTTTCCATGTTGTGTATGCGAATGCAATTGCAATAGTCACATACAACACACTCCACACCGGCCCAAATACGCTCGGCTCCGGCGCCCACTCCGGCTTCACCAACTCCGTGTACCAACTCTGTGTTGTATTTGTGTTCATGGTTTAATTATAGCACCACAAAACAATAATTATTAATTTTGTTCTGAATCATAAATATCTTGGTTAACTTGTAGGGTTATAAAATTTAAATCATTAATGAAATCTTTTATCTTTGGGATGTCTACTAAAAAATCTGGCAAACTATATCTCTCCTCTTCTTCTGAAGCAGACCTTAAACTATTATAACTTTGCTCAATAATATTCCTGTTATAATCATTCGGCTTACCTAAGCTGTCATAATAACGATACAGGTTGTTTACCATTGCATCTACAGCCAAGTTAGAAAATTTCATTTTTGAGTAATGTTTAAGATTTGTTATGTCTAAATGAACAATTATTCTATCTCTATTATTTTTTATTTTTGATAATAGTACTTTATTCTTCCGTAGTAAATTATCTATATTATTTCTTTGTTTTTGATTTGCAAACCGTCTCAACTCTTTTATTCCTGTCTTGTCGGCGCCTGTCAAAGAACCTATCTTAGCGACACCGTTTATAATTTGACTCATATATACATACGCAACATTTTTTAAACCAGGATTAATTGTTTCTGGTTCTTTGGTTAAAATCAAAAACTCTTCTAGTAACGACTGAAGCTCAGCCGTAACAATTGTTATTGCTTGAAACAAACCATAAAAACTATTGCTGTTATTTTTCATAATAAACAAAACCCTCCTTTCGGAGAGTTTTGTTGTTATTTATTGGCAGCCGTCGCAGGTTGCTTCTGGTGCGCGAGTTATATTGTACGCAGGCTTCTGAGAAGTTGGTACTGGATTGGCTTCGCGCATTGCAGTAAAGGCTGGGGCCTGATTAACAACTGGCTGCACATTGGCAATTGGCGACTGTGTCTCGACCTTGATCTCCTGCACAGGGGTCAGGATTGAGATTGGTGACGGAGTCATACTTGGCGCTGGAGATTGCTCGATACCCTTCACATCTGTTGTTGGTGTACCACCACGCTTGTGTGTTGAGCCGAACTCAGCAGTAGACACAGTAGACTTCTCAACTTGTGACGCACCTAATGAGCGGAGGTAATAAGTAGTCTTGAGACCCATCTTCCAAGCGTATTCATAGATGTTGGCAAGCTCGCGACCCGATGTACCTGCGTAGTAGATATTAAGTGATTGAGATTGGTCTATCCATTTGCCACGGAAGGCAGCGGTACGGATTAGCCATTTTGGATCTATTTCGAATACCTCTTTGTATTTGTCTTTTACATCTTGTGGGATAGCGGCAATATTTTTAACACTTCCGTCGTGGTATTTGAGTTGGCCTAATATCTCATAATCCCAGAGACCGCGATTCTTAAGATCTTGGACTAGATATGGGTTGATAACAATGAAGTCACCATTCATATTAGCCTTCACATAAATATTCTTGTATATAGGCTCGATACATGGGATTGTACCAACAATGTTTGAGATGGTTGCAGTTGGAGCAATAGCCATACAGTTGCTGTTACGCATACCGAATTGCTTGATAGCTTGGCGTACCGGTGTCCAGTCTAGCTTGCCAGTCTTGGTAACGTCGATAACATCATGTCTCGCCTCCTCTAATAACTTAAGAGTGTCTTGAGGTAAGAGACCCCTGTCCCATTTCGATCCTGCGAATGTTGAATACGCACCACGCTCGCGAGCGAGATCGGTACTAGCAAGTATTGCATTATAACTGATAACCTCCATTGACTCGTCTGAGAATATAACCGCATCCTCAGAATCAAAATTAATATCTAGCTTGTACAGTGCATCGTGGAATCCCATAACACCGAGTCCAACTGGTCTGTGGCGCATGTTACTTGTCTTGGCCTCAACAGTTGGGTAATAGTTAACGTCAATAACGTTGTCTAGCATGCGCATAGCAGTCTTAATAGTCTCTGCAACCATAGCCTTGTCGAATACGCCGTTAACAACATGAACCTCATAGTTGAATGACCCGAGGTTACACACTGCTGTCTCCTCCAGGTTGTTGTTAAGTGTAATCTCGGTACAGAGATTAGAATTGCGAACAATACCAACATGATCCTGAGGTGAACGAACATTAGAAGGATCCTTCCATGTTACCCATGGGTGCCCTGTCTCATACAACATTGTTATGTGTTTCTTCCAAAGGTCACGAGCCTTCATCTTCTTAAAAAGCTTAATCTCGCCACGCTCTGCTGCTGCTTCGTAGTTCTCATAATTCTTTGTGAACTCGGCACCGAAACTCTCAGTTAATAGCGGCACTTCCTCTGGGCTGAATAGATACCAATCACCATCAACAGCAACGCGATTCATGAATATGTCTGATATCCATAATGCAGTGTTCATGTCATGTGTACGACGTCTCTCGTCACCAGTATTCTTGCGTAGCTCGAGGAACTCCTCCACGTCATAATGCCAATTCTCAAGATATACACATGCTGCACCACGGCGGCGGCCCGAGCGATTAATAGCAACAGTAGACGAGTCAGCAATCTTGAGGAATGGGATAATACCATTACTCTTAATGCCGGTACCCTTCACCAATGCCCCACTAGCACGCACCCATGTCCAATTAGTTCCAATACCTCCTGCGTATTTACTCAATTGCGCATTGTCGCCGTAAACCTTGTATATACTTTCGAGACTGTCTCCCACACTGTTAAGATAACAGCTAGAGAGTTGCGGATGATGTGTACCTGCGTGGAACAATGTCGGAGAAGATGGCACGAAACGTGTAGTAGACATAATATTGTAGAACTCCACAGCACGAGCATTCCTGTCTTCTGCTTTCTCGCCTAAGGCTATACCCATCGCTACACGCATCCAGAATCCTTGCAAGTCCTCCAATATTTTCCCTGTTGCATTGGTGTCACGATAGAAATATCTCTCATACAATGTCTGAGTACCCATGTACATCATGATCTCATCACGAGAATAATCCAGAGTTTTAGAAAGTGACTCCAAGTCAAATGCAAGCATGCCTTCGTCTAGGTACCCCTTCTCTACACCGAACTTAACATTACGTATGAATGACGAACGCAATTTTGTATGTAATGCTGAGTGGTCTTTTACTTTCTCACCGATGAATTCGCTGTACACATCACGCATGAGTAGCCTAGATGCAACATATGAATATGCTGGGTCTAGCTCAATCATGCTACGCACCACCATCACGAGCGCCTTGGACACTTCCTTAGTTGTGATGCCATCATACACCTCCAGCTTCATTTGATTCACTATTTTCTCTACATCTATCTCCTTCTCATAACCTGCAATATAATGAGAGACATTCTTTCTGATTTTATTTTCTGAAAAAGCCTCCACACGTCCATCACGCTTTGTAACTTTTAATTTGTTATCTTCTAATTTCTCAAGGTCTTCTTCTTTTTTCTCGGCGCGTATCTTCTCATGCTCATAACGATAGATGATGTACTCCTTAGCAACATCAAAATATCCAACGGCCATGATGTATTTCTCCACTAGGTCTTGTATATGCTCAACTGATGGAACATACTCATCACGACCCATCGCCTCAAGAGCGAGCTCCTTCTCAACTAATTCTGAGATTTGCTTCGCAATGTCAGCATGCTCCTCGCGAGTAACTTGGACGAAAGCTTTCTTAACAGCGTTTTCTATTTTTGTAATTTCAAAAGGAACGAGATCACCATTTCTTTTTTTAATGTTTGTAATTGAAGACATATTGCAAGTTTTTATTTTTTAATAACTGTAGTGTACACCTGTAAAAAAATAATTGCACAACACAAAACAAAAACGTCAATATTAGATAAAAATAATAATACAATGGAAAAAGGATATGTAAAGTAACTGTTTTAAATTAGCCTAAAAACTTTTTATCTCTCAATAATTTGTGATAATTTATCGCAAATCTATGTGACTCATAATTCGCCAAAAGTATAGCCTTCTCATACTTTTTTATATGTGGATAATTGGTCAAAATGTCTCTTGCTTTGTGGCTTTTGTCCTTCACAACTGAGCATGTTTGTATTTGGAGCCCTAAGCTGGCGAGGGCTTGTTCCCCTGCGGCCTTCTGGCCTTCACCACCATCGAATACAATCAGATCAGGGACACCCCACTCCATATGTGACATACGTCTCATTATCATGTCGCGTATCCCTTGATAGTCGTCGTTAACCTTCTCGTCGAGTTTGAATTTTCTATACTCATCAGTTGCCTTCTTGCCATTGATAACAACAGTCATCACTCCGACACGCCCCGACCCACTAATATGCGCCACGTCATAAGCCTCGATTCTAAAATTCTTATTTTTAAAATCTAACACGTCTTCATTTTTAATCAGTGACACATCTTTTATATGATCCAATGCGAACAATGTATTGCGAACACGAGCAGCCTTCTCGAACTCCATACTTTTTGAATATTGATTCATCTGTTTTTCCAAATCCTTGATTATGGTCTCGCGTTTACCTTCAAAAAGGTTTTTAATATTCTTTATAGTACTCTTGTATTCCTCTTTGCTTATCATGCCGACACATGTGCCGGGGCACAGCTTGATAGATGCATTAAAACACGGCTTGGGCTGATGCAATTCACATCGATCACGGAATGGGAACATTTTTCTTATTATACGCAATGCCTCCTTGATCTGACTCGCGCTTGAGAACGGACCATACACCTTGTCTACCTTCTCGATACTGCCATCCGCTACGAATCTCTTCTCATACTCCCTCAGGCGCATTGTCAGAACCCTAGGATAATCCTCCTTGGTTATAACCACACAGGTATATGTCTTGTTATCTTTTTCTTTTGCATTAAAGGGGGGTTGATGTTTCTTGATCAGGACATTCTCCAGTAGTAAAGCCTCGAGCACGCTCGCTGTCTCTTGATATTCCACCGTGTCTGCCGCCAACACCATATTCACAATACGCAGCCCCCTAGTCTCAACTATATCTTTTGCAAAATACGACAATGTTCTGTCTCGCAAGCTGGTGGCTTTTCCAATGTATAGGATATTCCCCTCTTTGTCTTTCCAAAAATACACCCCTGGGGTGTCTGGCAAATTCAATTTGACTAGGTCTTGCTTTTTCACGAAGTTCATTGTACAATAAATTCTTCCACGCGTAAACCTGCGCGCGGAAATGCCAAGAAACAAGGAGCGAAAATGGCAAAGAAAGTGTGTTACGGTCTCAAATTCACCTGCCCGAAAGGATTCTCCACTCACCAATTCTTTATCACTAGCGACGGCAAGCCCGACTACGGGAACGGCTATACCGAGCACGAAGCGATCAAGATCTTGGAGGGAAAGGGTTGGGAAAAGAAAGCTGCTGTCGCCGAAATCCAAGCGGCACGTAGCGCAAACAAAAACAACCAGACCACACACAAACAACAACCGTTCAAACGACGACCAATGAACCAGCAACAAAAGGGTCGTCGTTACTACGAAGTGCGAGCGTAGCATTCGAAACTGCACTCGGACAAGCGGCACCCACGAGGTGCCGTTTTTATTTATTATTCTTTTTAAACTCTTTGTCTTTTTGTAAGACTTTCTTTAAATATTTAGAAGTGTATCCAACACCCTGACCCGCAATGTATTCTGGTGTACCACTGGCTACTAATTTACCACCACCCACGCCACCGTCTGGACCTATGTCTATTATGTGATCAGCGCACTTAACAATGTCTAGATTGTGCTCAATCAAAACCACAGTGTTACCTTTGTCTACAAGCTTATTGAGTATTTCAATTAACTTCGCAATGTCATCATAATGCAGTCCTATTGATGGCTCATCCAAAAGATAAATAGTCTTCTCAACGTGAGGACGATACAACTCGCTACTGATCTTGACGCGCTGCGCCTCACCACCAGACAATGTTGTCGCCGATTGACCTAATTCCAAATACCCGAGACCAACATCGTTGAGTGTTTTGATGCGATCATGTATAGCTGGTATGTCATTGAAGAATGTTAACGCCTCCTCAACAGTCATACGCAATATGTCATAAATGTTTTTACCTTTCCATTTTACTTCCAATGTCTCCTTCATGAATCTCTTGCCACTACACACATCACAAGTAACATACACAGTTGGTAGGAAATGCATCTCGACGGCTATCTCGCCATTGCCTTGGCACGCCTCGCAACGCCCACCTTTTACATTGAATGAGAATCGGCTAGCCTTCCAACCGCGCAGTCTCGCCTCCTCACTCTCGGCGAACAAGTCGCGTATATGTGTCCAGGCACCGGTGTATGTAGCTGGATTAGACCTAGGAGTACGTCCAATAGGAGACTGGTCAATCAAAACCACACGAGATAGATATTCAGATCCAGTGAATGACTCACAATTGAACACCTTGCTGCTTCGTTGCTTACGTTCGAGACGAGCCATCAAGTTACGATGCAATATCTCATACATGAATGAACTCTTGCCCGAGCCAGACACACCGGTGATAACATTGAATCTGCC
>CAZGVC010000003.1:2591-9569 GCA_964529065.1 uncultured Candidatus Saccharibacteria bacterium | reverse complement strand
TCACTGGCGTATATAGTGTCCTCATCATGCTCCACCACGATAATAGTGTTACCCATGTCGCGCAACTTGGTTAATGTTTCAATCAGTAAGTCATTGTCTTTTTGATGTAGTCCAATAGTCGGCTCATCCAAAACATATAATGCCCCCACCAGTTGTGAGCCTAATTGTGATGCTAGTCTTATACGCTGCGCTTCACCACCCGAGAGTGTGTCTGCTTTACGATTCAATTGCAAATAAGCCAGGCCAACATTCAACATGAAGTCCAGTCTTGATTGTATCTCACGTATAACCACACTGGCTATCTCCATCTCTTTTTCTGTTAATGGCAAATTAGCAAAATACTCTTTTGCTTTTTGTATAGTCAGATCAGTGATGTCTACAATGTTTATCTTATTAGTATCATCTAAAAATACATTCAGCGCCTCCTTGCGCAATCTCTTGCCTTCACAATCCTCACAAGCATCCAACCCCCCAAAATACTTTGTGCCCAGTCCATTACAAGTCTGACACGCACCATATGGCGAATTAAACGAGAACAATCTTGGCTCAATCTCAGGAAAAGAGAATCCACAATTGGCGCATGAGAATTTGCTACTCATTATTGTTTTCTCTCCCAATATATCTATTTCAACTAACCCCTCTGACTCATTGATCGCCCTTTCCACCGCCTCCGCCAGGCGCATCATAGCATCCTTATTCCTAGCTTTGTCTTTAAAATCATCAATCAAAATCGAATCCACAACCAAGGCTATGTCATGCTTTTTATTTTTATCTAGAACTATCTGCTCGCGCAAGCTCTTGCGCTCGCCATCCACTACCACCTCAGTGAATCCGCGACCGAGCGCGTCATACAGCATCTGATAATATTCACCCTTGCGACCGCGAACAATAGGCGACAATATATGAACCTCGGCATCTGAGAACTCGACACCCATCAACTCCTTATTAACTTTTTTATAATCAACCTTTTTAACTTTGTTAGTTATGAAGTTAATTATCTCCTCATTCGTCAGTCTCTGTATCTTGGCTCCACAATCAATACAATAAGGCTTGCCAACACGCGCATACAAAACACGCAAATAATCATATATCTCTGTTATAGTCGCCACAGTTGAACGCGGATTGCGTCCTGCCGACTTCTGATCAATTGAAATAGCTGGAGACAAGCCAGATATCTCGTCTACGTCTGGCTTCTGCATCTGATTGAGGAATTGCCTTGCATATGCCGACAAGCTCTCGACATATCTGCGTTGCCCTTCGGCGAATATAGTATCAAATGCAAGAGAACTCTTGCCCGAGCCAGACAGACCCGTGAACACAGTCATCGAGTTACGTGGCAGCTCAACAGTAATATTCTTCAAATTATGCGTCCTCGCCCCTTTTACTATTATTTTCTCCACCGGCTTATGATCTTTTTTAGACATAAATAATTATGTGGATTATATCACAAAAACAAAAGGCCCGCTTACGCGAGCCTTTGACGATTACCCTACGAATCACCGGAGGGTTGTGTTGTAATTGATGGTAGTTCGATCTTTTCTTGTTGCCCACATGTAGTAAGGCGAAACGAGGGCGAATACAACTCCAGCCACAAGGGCGATCCAGAACAAGACCCAAAGAATCACCAGGGCGAAACCTTGAAACTGAACTGAAAAAATTGCAGCGAGGTTTTGTATGACACCATCAACAACTTCAAAGAACTTGAACATCCACATCCCTCCTACGGATTGATTTGTCGCGACTGCTTGCGTGAGCCGTCGAATCGACGGTTGAAAACATATCTCGCCAGCTGGAAAAATACCCACAGTCCCAGCCAAAAGACAAGATACAAGATTGTCGGCTTGCCAAGCATCAATCCGCCGAGTGGCGTGAACCAGATCAGCAAGAACCCGAAGATCGCAGCCACGAATGTTGCGGTCCAAGAAGATATACGACCCTTCTTGTACTCATCAGAAAGTGCCGCGGAAATGACGATCACCGCGATCGTCAGTGCAACCCACAATAGAAACTTAGCCACGATTGTCTCCTCTGTTTTTGATCGGGCGACTTGCCACCAAATAAACCGCAACGATGGCAATGCATATTGCACCCAGGAAAATCAAACCTAGGTATTCTTTCAAAAAGGCTTCCATAAGTTACTACTCCTTGTTCAGTTCAGACTATATTATACAACAAAAGCCTGATTTGGTCAATCAGGCTTTTGTTGTATCGAATTTCGAAGATTATAAATTAACTATGTATGATTATTTGATAGTTAAAGTTTTTAGGATTTCTCCTACTTCTTTGTTGTTAGATTTCTTAGACTCAACAACTAGTAGCCACTCTCCATTTTTCTGTGGAGCGATGTGCCACTCGGTCATTGCTGTTCCTGCTGTCATCCAGCTAGCGTCACCGTATACTGCTGTAGTTGGAGCAGATACAGTTGGTACAGCTTTAGAGATTGTCTCTGCTAAGTAGTCAGCAGCAGAGTATCCTCTACCACCTTCATAACTTGCATAGATAGTCGCTAATGTACCACTCGCATTTTTAACTACAAAATATCTAGATCTGTTTCCTGTGCCTTGCTCTACTGTGTACGCAGCATCGTAATCAAAAGTTACTTTTGCTGTTGATGTACCTTCGAACACTGCATAGATATCACCACTGAATGTCTTTGTTCCCATCTTCTCCTCGTTCACAACTTTTACATCATCAGCAATTCTGCTGTTCATAAAAGCGCGAACTCCTCTGGCAACAAGATATCCAGCTGCTACACCCAGTACTATGTAAAGGGCTAGACTCACATACATTTTCCAATTGGTTTTCATGTTTTGTTAAGATCAGTTTTATACTATGGCTGACCTACAATAACAATTATACCAATATTCTAGTTAACCTAATAGGTTGACACTGTGCAACAAACGTTCTGTTATTGAGTTACAGCTGCTCCAGTCTTTGCACCTTTATGCATTCTCTTGCCCATGCCATCTTTGAATTTGGTCTTCATGGTTGCAATTCTCTTGTCCGCCTGAGCCTGAGTTATAACGCCAGCAGTCACCAATTCCTGCATTTTTGTTTTCATTTCAGATTCGCGAGCGGCATCCAGTTTTGCTTTGAGGTCAGTTTCAGATATGCCTTTTTCTTTTGCTAGGTCTTGTAATGTTTTGCCTTCTGCCCAAGCATTCTTAATATCATCAACTGACAATCCTAAGATACTCGCCTCCTGTGTGAACCTTGTTGTTAAGTTGCTGGCAGTCATATTCATATCATCCATATGTGCCGAAGCTATCATTGCACCACCTACTGACAGTGACGCAAATGTAAGTAATAATTTTCTTGTGCTTTTCATAATTTATTTTTATTATTTTAATTTCTCTTTTGTATATCGAGAGCGTCCTCTCTGTATATTGTTACAAATTTAGTGAGAAAATATTTCAGGCCCTCTTTCAATTCTTATGAATGTAGCAGTTGCTGGTTGCATCCCTCGGATGAAAGGCCTTTGATATATAACATCAATCCTGTCGAAACGATTACGCATGAACATGTCATGCATTCTGTCATGGAACATTAATCTGTCTACGCAATATGACACACAAGAAACAATTAATATCACAGACAAGAATACTATCAAGCTGGGTGCGCGATATGCGAAGGTGAATTTGCGACTGAGTATCTCGATGAACAGCATACCAACTAATGAGAAAGCAATAATAATTATAGGCAGGGTGTCCAAGTTAAAAAGTATATCCCTCATCCCGAATGTTGGCGGGCCGTTGCGACGAGCCATAAACACCAGGAGGCTGAGCGCGTATATAACGCACAGCATTATTATGAATATACCAACTGATACTGCGCCAGTTCGTAACCAAAAAACATAACGAGGTATCATTTTGATCTCATTTTCTTTTACCAACTTTTCTATATTATGCAAAATTTGATTCATAATTTTTACTTTTTTCTAAAATGTTTTTTAACTTTTGTTTAGCCCTGTTCAGCCTAACGCCCACTGTGGACTTTGGTATCTTCAATACCTCCGATATTTCTTCATAATTCAAATCTTCGTAGAAATATAGAATTACAATTTCTCTATATTTCTCTTCTAATTCCGATAGATGCAGCTCCACCAACTCCTTATTCTCTCGAACGAGTGTCTTATCTTCAGCTTTTTCTTTTGCAAAGAGATAAGGCATAAAAGTGTCTATATCAACAAAATTAACACTGAGCGGCTTGCTCTTCTTCAGAAAATTAATGGACTCGTTGTGGGCAATGCGATATATCCAAGCGTTAAAGCTTTGTTTATCGTCATAAGTATTCAAGTATATATAACTTTTTGTGAATACATTCTGAACCACATCATCGAGATCATCACTGTCCCAAATAAACTTTTTAATATATCTTGATATTTTTGGCTCATAGCGAATAACGACCTCAGAAAAAAGATCTTTGCGCCCTGCTCTGATTAGATTCACCAATTCTTGGTCAGTCATATCGCTACACTCTTATTACAACACAAAAGCAAAAATATTTCAGCTATTCCCCCTTCTCCTTAGAATGTCTATCTTTTAGGAATTTAATCTCGTCACGAAGTATAGCCGCGGTCTCAAAATCAAGTATTTTAACTGCTTCTTTCATTTGATCCTCTTTTAATTTGATTAACTTGTTTGGATTCTTTTTAAACAACTTCTCATCAACTGACAACTCACTAGCTACCGCCTTGTCATGATCTTTTTTAAGTTGATCTGTAATATCGGCGATATTTTTCTTAATAGTCTTAGGTGTTATGCCATGCTCCTTGTTATAGGCTATTTGTATGTCGCGGCGGCGATTAGTCTCATTGATAGCCCTCTCTAGTGAGCCTGTCATGTTGTCCGCATACAATATCACTCGACCATTCTCATTACGCGCAGCGCGCCCAATAGTCTGAATGAGAGATGTCTCACTTCTTAGAAATCCTTCTTTGTCTGCATCTAAAATACCAATAAGCGAGACCTCTGGCAGGTCTAGTCCCTCACGCAACAGGTTAACACCAACTAGACAGTCGAATTCTCCTTTGCGAAGTCTTGTGAGTATCTCGATACGCTCCATTGTTTTGACATCACTGTGCAGATACTCGGCACGTAACCCCTGCTCACGGAGGTATTCTGCCAAGTTCTCGGCCATTTTCTTTGTTAATGTTGTAGCTAATATTCTGCCACCAGTTTTAATTTCTTTTACAGCCTCATCGATAAAATCATGCACTTGACCTTTGTATGTACCACCTTCACGCACAGGGCGAACCAACAACTGCGGATCAATAAGACCTGTTGGGCGAATAATCTGCTCGACTATTTGTTCAGAATGTTCACGCTCATAATCAGCTGGTGTCGCTGACACATATATAGTCTGACCTACGCGCTCGACAAATTCCTCATAACGTAGTGGCCTGTTGTCCTTTGCGCTAGGTAATCTAAAACCAAAGTCCACCAGGTTCTGCTTACGTGACTGATCCCCTGCATACATAGCACGGAGTTGTGGCAGAGTAACATGCGACTCATCTATAACAGTTAAGAATTCTGGCTTACCATTTTTATCATGTGGGAAATACGACAACAATGTCTCGGCTGGCTCACCTGCTGCCTTGCCAGCAAAATGCCTAGAATAATTCTCAATACCTTGGCAGAACCCAATCTCGCGTATCATAGCCAGGTCATATGTTGTCCTGCGTTTCAACCTTTCCGCTTCTAATATCTTCCCTTCTTTTTCAAATTGTTTTAGTCTGTCTTTTAATTCATCCTCTATTAACTTCACAGCCCTGGCGCGTGACTCGGCATCACTAACATAATGCTTCGCAGGGAAAATAAAATAATCATCTACTACCTCCAATTCCTTCATAGACACCGGATCAGTGACAGCAATACGTGACACCTTGCCTCCTGATATTTCTATCTGCACCATGTGAGTTTCAGATATAGGCATTATGTCTATGCGATTGCCAATAGCGCGGAATGTTCCAGGTGACAAGTCTGCATTAGTACGCTCATAATAAATAGATATAAACGCACTCATAAGGTCAACCTTACTAGCGCTCATGCCAACATGTATTCTCTTATTCACTCTCTCATATTCAACCGGTGAACCGAGGCCGTATATACATGACACAGATGCAACAATAATAGTGTCACTTCTGGTTAGTAGCGCCTGAGTAGACGCATGACGGAGGCGATCGATCTCCTCATTGATCTGGGCGTCCTTCTCAATATATGTATCGGTTGCTGCTATGTATGCCTCGGGTTGATAATAATCATAATACGATACAAAATAATGCACCGCCGCATCTGGGAAAAAGTCACGCAGCTCCTGAGCCAGCTGTGCAGCCAATGTCTTGTTGTGAGCAATAACCAGTGTCGGCATCTGTGTCTCATTGATTACATTAGCAATAGTAAAAGTCTTACCCGTTCCAGTTGCGCCAAGAAGAGTCTGCTTCTGCATACCCTTCTTAATCCCATCAACGAGACCTTTGATTGCCTTCGGCTGATCACCAGCCGGAGTGAATCCTTTTATATTAAACTTCTGCTTTCTGTAAGCCATAAATATCTTGAGATTATAACATAAAAGGCGGCCGCTTCGCGGCCGCCTTTTATTCCCCCTCTACACAAAAGTTAAAGCTTTACCAGTCTTGTTGCCGCGTCCAGTTCTACCTATTCTATGTATATATGTCTCGTAATTATTCGGAAGGTCGAAGTTAATCACATGTGTAATGTCTGGAATATCAATACCACGTGCTGCCACATCAGTAGCAATCAAAACATGTGCCTTGCCTGTTGCAAGTGCATCCACCGCACGCTCACGCTCGCGATTACGCATGTCACCATGTAATGCATTAGCTGTGAATCCGCGTACACGGAGCTCCTTAGCCAGCTCGTCTACGCTACGCTTGGTCTCGCGGAATATAATAACTTTGTTAGCCTCAGGCTGAACCAAAATATCATGCAAAGCCTCCAGCTTCGCCTCTCTACCTCT
>CAZGVC010000003.1:0-2491 GCA_964529065.1 uncultured Candidatus Saccharibacteria bacterium | reverse complement strand
CTCACGAGTAGGAGCGAGTACCATGGCTTTGTGTTTTCTATCACTAACCAATTTATTAATAATTGGAATTAGAAATGCCGCAGTCTTGCCTGTTCCAGTGCTAGCAATACCAATCACATCACGACCAGTTAGTGCAACTGGTATAGCTTGATCTTGTATTGGTGAAGGCTTGTCGAATCCTTTTTCAATAAGATTGCGCGCAAGTAATGCATCAACACCAAAATCACGAAATGTATGTTTCGGTGTATAGCTTTCAACTTCTTTTTGAGCTACTGCTTTGTTAATAAACAGATTCTCATCTATATAATCTTTTTTAAATGTCCTCTTAGCATTCGCTCTTGCGTCAAAAGTTTTCTTTGGGGCACGCGAATTACCGAATCTTTTTCTTGGCGCATCCGATCTGTCAGTTCTAAATGACCTACGTGGGGCGCGACTATTTGTTTTAAACATATTTTATCTTTATTGTTATCCGTGACCATCATTAACAATAAATTTCTAAATAAAATAAATGATATTCACTATATTAAATAACCTACCTATTATAACAAAAATTCCCTATTTTGTCAAATGTTACTTAACTCTAACTATTTGCACGCCGGGGTTGCAGTCGCCCCAGATATCCGGCTTTGTGATTTTGACCTCCACTTTATTCACAATTTTATTAGTCAGAACCTTGCTTGCTATCTCCTCAGCCAAGCTCTCCAGTAGGTCGTGATGCGCCCCCATTATCACCTCGCTCACCACCTTACGTATCACTTCATAATTAAAAGTGTCAGCCAGTGCGTCACTTTGCCCACTACTATTATTCATCACATCTGCATACACACTGACGACGAATCGCTGAGGCTTATAATGCTCCTCTTTATAGTATCCATGCTTGGCAATCAATGTGTAATTCTCAATAAATACCCGGTCCATAATTCTGTAATTATAACTCTTTATTTGAATTCTGCCACGAAGTTAAAAAATTATTTATATCTTTATCTAACTCTAAATCTAAACTTTCGCTTTCACTATCTTCTGAATTTTTTGTCGTAGTATAAAATACGTAACAAAACCTGTTAAAATTCTTAGAGACTTTATGTAAAAAATAATTATAATTTTTTCACCATTGAAAATAGAATCATTTAAAGAATGGGCGAAAGCAAGTCTCGCGACCTTTACGCTATCTTTTAATTTCTTATCTTTAATTAATTCATAGTAACAATAAAGCTTGATATAAAGCATTTGCACATTAATATCTGTCTGTATCAACTTAGAATTATTACTAAAAATATCTTTAGTATCAAAATGATTAAACCACACATCTTCTGAACTAAGAGATTCGCCAGACATTTCAAAAAAAAATATTTCTGCCTTCACAAATAAAAGTTATAATCGAACTAATCTCTTGCTCAAGTCTATTCTTTGAGTTAAAAGTAATCATAGAAAAGATGAGGTCTATACTTGGCGCAGATGACGGGACTCGAACCCGCAACCTCCCGCGTGACAGGCGGGTGCTCTAACCAGTTGAGCTACATCTGCAAGTCCTAATATGATAACACAGATTATCAGAATTTTAAAGAGTGGCCAATGACTACAAATATATAACTTCTTTTTGATTTTGATCTTCTATTTTGTGTACGAACTCCTCAGCAGAATAGGCAATAAGTGATCCCAATATTGCACCAACTATTATAATTGTCTTGGCTAGCCCCTTCTTGTCTTCATTTAGATGTATAACAAAGTCAGACAAAGCAACAAAAATAAATGACGCAGCCGCAATAGCCATCATAACTCCAGGTATTATGAATATAGATAAGTATTGAAGCAGAAGCATACCAAGCAACATGCAGGCACTAGATAACGAGGACAGCAATATTAACTTATTAGATGAAAAATATTTTCTATATCTCTCGGCTATACCACTCATCATCGGCACATGGTGTACAGCAATAGCAAGTGACACTACCATACCAGCTACATTGCTGGTAGCGAATGCAAGAGTAATTGCCACACCATCAGTAACAGCGTGAACGGCTTGACCTAGGAACATGGTAGACAACTTGACCGGTGCGTGGGCGTGATGATCATGAGTGTCGCCATGCTCATGCGAATGAGTGAGCCACAATAAAACTACGAAAAATAAAAGTGACACCAAAAATGCGACCCCGCCCTCCTCTCCAGCCTCATACACCTCAGGCAACAGGTGTAGCGAAGCGATACCCAGCATCACACCTAGCGCCACCGCAATGACAAAACGAAAAGTAAGCGAATTCTCTTTGAAAAACTTTGGCAAGAATCCTACAAAAAAAGAAACCAGAAATACAATACTAATAATTGCGAGTGATGGATATAACATAGATTAAGTGTAACAGATTTAAAACGACTTTGGTCGTTTTGTAACAAACCATGAGAGGATTCGGTCACAAAACATATTCCGCTACGCTACATTGTTTCGCGACCCCGTATTCGAATCCTCCAAAAAACGACTTTGGTCGTTTTGTTGCGG
>CAZGVC010000002.1:41286-46661 GCA_964529065.1 uncultured Candidatus Saccharibacteria bacterium | reverse complement strand
AACAAAAAAGGAACAAAAGTACAAAATAGCCCGACCGTAGGTCGGGCTTGCTTTTTTTATTAAGGTATGTTAATATGTACTTCATGCTAACAACTCGTAAAAAAGCTAACGCAATCAAGGCAGCTCAGATACACGACGCCGACACAGGTAGTCCAGAGGTGCAAATTTCAATACTTTCTCGCAGAATTGAGGAATTAACTGGTCATCTTAAGACTCACAAAAAAGATAATCACTCACGCCGCGGACTGATTCAGATGGTAGCCGACAGACGCAAACACCTGAACTATCTAAAAAGCAATTTTGAAAAGAGATACAAAGAGGTTGCTAAAAAGTTTGATTTAAAATAGTTAATAATAACGAGTCCCGCATGATTGCGGGATTTGTTATACTAAAACGAGTGTTAGCGAAGTTTCAATTTTAATATTCAAATAAAAATAATTTTTTAATTTATGTCAGTAATACAACATACATCGCAACGCGTTGCGGTGTTAATCGATACACAGAATCTGTATCACAGTGCGCGCAACCTTTATAATTCGAGAGTTAATTTTGGTAAAGTCCTCGAGGCGGCGGTTGGTGGGCGCAATCTTGTACGCGCAATCGCGTATTTAATAACAACAGAGTCGCAAGACGAAGCGCAATTCTTCGACGCGCTTCTCAAAATGGGAATAGAAACCAAGTCAAAAGACTTGCAAGTCTTCTTCGGTGGTAACAAAAAAGCAGACTGGGACGTGGGTATTGCAGTGGATGCGATCAGGCTAGCAAAAAAGGTGGACTCAATAGTTCTTGTTACTGGAGATGGGGACTTTGTGCCTCTTGTTGAACATCTTAAAAACGAGGGCGTACAAGTTGAAGTAGCGGCTTTTGGTAAATCAACTTCAACCAAATTAAAAGAATCAGCCGAAGCATTCTTGGACTTGTGCGATAACACAGAAGACTTTTTGCTATCTACAAATATAAAAAAGAAAAGGATTGTCCACAGAAAAAATAGTGCTGCCTAGGTTACACTGTGTGTATCGTGGATAACAAGATACCAGTAATACATACATTAGAGTCAGATATGCAACAGTTCTCAAATAATAATGAGGCCAGTCCTGTTATGGCTGCGCAGCAGCAACTAGACCAGAGACTGATACCTGCTGTTGATGACACCTCTACATCTAAATGGAAAGTTTTGTTTAGAATTATGTTAATAGTTCTGGTTTTAATTGTGGCTGCTTTTGTGGCTTACAAGTTAACAACCTCCGGAGCAGACAAAAATACTAGCTCAAACAAAAACAACACTGATGCAAACACACAGAATCAAGTACCTAAAATAAAAACATATACTGTGTCTGATGTTTGGCCAGGCATGGTAACTGAATTGTCGTCTTCAACAGGCGAGGCAACCAGCACTAATGCTTTTGTTGTAATAACAATTACAGATTTTAAAACTACATATGATGCTGTTACTAATAATGAAGACAGGGTGTCTGAGTTAGCTCAAGAGTATTTTGGAATAGCGGAACTGTCTAAGTTCACAACTCAACCAATTAATAATATAGAATTACATGTTGCGGATGGGGGCAGTAAAATTATGGTGTATGGTTACGTTGGTGAAAAATATTTATTATTCACTGACTCAATAGCAAACTGGATGACAATACACGACAAGCTGTCGGCCAATGTCAACAAAAATAGCTAAAGTATACAGTGCACAAATAGTCGGCCTCTCGGGGGCGATTATTAGTATAGAAACAGATGTTACTACTGGGCTTTATTCTTTTATAATAGTTGGCTTACCAGACAAATCAGTAGAGGAATCCAGAGAGCGTGTACACGCGGCACTTAAAAATTCAGAATTAGACTCGCCCAAATCCCGCAATCACAAATTAACAGTGTCTCTGGCACCAGCAGAGATAAGAAAAGAGGGGGCTATGTTTGATGTGCCTATTGCTATATCTTATCTGCTTGCTGTTGGTGATATAGAGGGGGACTTTTCAGATACTATATTTGTCGGAGAATTATCATTGTCTGGTGAGCTGCAGCCACTTCGTGGCGCTCTTGCATTAGCCTCCACAGCGAAGAGGAATGGTTTCAAGAAAATAATATTACCAGATCAAAACAAAGACGAGGCAAGTATAGTCAGTGGCATAGAAATATACGGTGCGAAAAATATAAAACAAATAGTCGAGCATCTGTTAGGATCCAAACCTATACAAAAACACGAATCTAATAATCGTATTCACACTAGAGTTAACTATCCAGATATAGGTGAGATAAGGGGGCAATTAACAGCGAAGCGAGCACTGCAAATCGCAGCAGCTGGCGGGCATAATATTTGTATGTATGGCCCACCGGGAACAGGTAAGACAATGCTGGCCAAAGCCTTCACAGGGATACTGCCAGACCTGGACGAAGAAGAATCTTTTGAAGTAACAAATATACACTCAATAGCTGGACAGACTGACACCCTGATAGTGCAGCCACCATTAAGGGCGCCTCATCACACTTCGAGCTACGTCTCTATAATAGGCGGTGGCAGCACGCCTAAGTCTGGCGAGATCACTTTGGCTCATCGTGGAGTTCTGTTTCTCGACGAATTGCCGGAATTCGAAAGCAAAGCACTAGAGAGCTTGCGCGAGCCACTTGAGGAGGGTGTAGTTAGAATATCCAGAGCAAAAGGTTCCGAGACATTTCCTTCCGATTTTATATTAGTAGCAGCAATGAACCCTTGTCCTTGTGGGTATTTCGGTAGCAAAATAAAACCATGTGTATGCAAAAGCGGTGAGATAGAGAGATATCAAAAAAGAATTTCTGGACCCATAATAGACCGCATAGACATGTGGACATTTGTACAACATTTACCTTACGAAGAGTTATCGAAAAGCTCCGACGCAAAAGAATCAGAAAATATAAAAACTAAAATATTATTAGCTAGAGAGTTCGCGAAGAATAGATTGAAAGCTAATAATATTAAAAACAAATTGAACAAATCCCTGAACACAAAAGACTTGTCCTTGGTTGCAAAGCTTGGAACAACTGAACTTGATACACTTAACACATTTGCAAAACAATTCTCAATTAGTCCGAGGTCTTATCATCGCGTTATTAGACTCGCTAGAACAATTGCGGACCTGGAACAATCAGAACAAATCAAAAACGAACACATAATAGAAGCCTTTCAGTATAGACCGAAGTTAAGTATATAAAAGCGCCGGCCTTCGGCCGGGGCTTTTATTAAAATGGATTCTCTGCGCCGCGAACTTCAAAATGAAGATGTGGACCAGTTGATCGTCCTGTATTACCAGACTCTCCAATCTGTTCACCTTTAGAAACAGATTGACCAGTAGTCACGTACACAGAAGACAAGTGACCATACACAGTCTGTGTACCGTTAGGGTGGGAGATAATAACCATCTTTCCATAACCACCATTGTATCCACTAGGCTTCGCTGCCAAGACTACTCCTTCTGCCGCAGCCAATATTGGCGATCCGACAGGGGCGCCGATGTCTACACCATTATGTCCATGTATGCCTTGAGTCTTAACTCCTCCTATTATAGGACGTGTGTAATACCCAACACCAGCCGACGCATACACTTTACGTTTTGGTTTAGACTTAACAATAGGGGCATCAACCACCATTTCTCCATCCGGAACAATAACAACTTCACCAACAACCAAGTTATCCTCATCTATATCATTGAATGAGAGTATGTCCTCCGAGCTAGCCTTGTACTTCTTGGCTATACTCTTGATTGTGTCACCCTTTTTGATTGTATGCTTCACACCTGAGACCGGCAGAATAAGCAATGTGTCACCTGGGGTTAGCTTGCCATTTTTAATATCATTTGCCCAAGCGATAGTGTTACGTGATACATTGAACATCTTGGCAACATCTGACAAAGTATCCCCATTCTTCACCTCATACACCTGAATCTGATCGTTTTCATAGACTTCGTTCTCTGTGGCGAGTCTTACCGGGCCCACAACACCTTTCAACACCTCCTCATCCTTTTCAAAAGCAACAGAAGCATCAGAAGAAGCCGAAGTTTGGCTTGTAACCTTGAGCACCGCACTGTCGTCAGCCAAAACCGGCACAACCTCGACTTTTTGCTCCTTTCTTACCAGGTTTCTAAGGCTATCCAAAGCTATGTCTAATATGCCTGCTTTGGCATTTTGAGCTGATAATATAAGGACAAAACTGAATATTACAGCTATTTTAATTTGACAAAATTGTTTTATCATCGTATCCCACCTTGGGCGGGGCTAGATATTCATCTTAACAGGGTATTGTTTATAGCGCAAGAGTCAATTTTCCCTTGGGTGATATACTGTTTTTATGAATCCTAATCCGGTTGATTTAAAAAAATCAGAAGAATACCGACGAATACACGAGAGACTAACCCTCTCGCCAACAAGGAAACCCACAACAATCACGAGAGATAGAGATCTTGGGTATAGAGACGACCTAGATGTGCTGTCAGAACATGCTGCCTTAGCTTCTAAGAAACGTGAAGAGGGGGGAGATCTCACGGAAAATGAAGATGATATTATAGAAACAACAAATGAAAAAATAAGTCAACGTTCGATCGAGAGGTCGGCTGTAAAGTCTACACTAAAACCAGTTTTTGGTGGGGTAAGGCGTGTAGGTAATGAGATCTTGAAAAAGATGGAACAGATTAGATCCATAACCAATGAACTAGAAACAGAAACAGCGGCTCATAAAATTACTCAAAAAAGGAAAGATGATTTACACGCTGAATTGTTAGCGGCTGAGAAATTTATAGAGCAAAAAAATGTTGAGATCAAACTTCTGAAAAGTATGCTTGAGGCTACAAAAAACACATCTTCACTTCCTGCTCAAACAATGGTAGCGATTGGTGTCGACAACATAAAAAGTAGTTTAGATGAGACCGGCGACAGGGTTTCAGAGATGGAGTCTAAAATAAAACAGCAGCTACAAAAATTTAAACCAGCAACCGTTGCGGATACAGAACAACCAGCAGTGCAGCAAACAGAGCCAACACAAAATAACGAATTAGAGGAGCTGAAAAAAATTCACAATAGATTACAAGACATATTAACACCTGCGTGGAATGAGTATAAAAGATTGTCTCAAAAAGACATCAAAGATATTTCTGGTGATCAAATATCTAGGTTACAAAATTCTACTACAAAAGCAGAGCAGGACGCTAAAAATCTAGTGGATGAATTTTTAAGTGGTAACTTTAGCGATAAAGCAAAAACTACACTTAAAAGTATTTACAATAAACAAACAGATAAAAGTAGAAGAACTTTTGTATCTTATATAGAAGAGATAAATAACTGGATAAAAGTTAAAGCTGGCGAGTTGGAACAAAACAAAATAAAAACATCATCGGTCACAGCTG
>CAZGVC010000002.1:34647-41186 GCA_964529065.1 uncultured Candidatus Saccharibacteria bacterium | reverse complement strand
ACACGCGCAAACAGGAACGAGTCGCAGAAGTGGAAGAGAGGAAAAGGAGCGAAGCCCTTGCTGAGGCTAAATCTGTTGCGCAAGTAGCAGCGAATCAAATCGCAATACTAAAACAGAGTAGTAAAAACTCTACAGAATTCGCGCAAAACTGGGCAGCTAGAGCGATAGAAAAAATTGAATCCCTTGATATTGATGAGAATGACAGATTGAAGTTAATTCAACAAATAAAAGATGCACTAGGAACAAAAAAGAAGCCCGAGCCAAAAGATAAAGTGTACGGTGACGCAAAGGAGAGAAAGGAAAGGTCTGCTAAGGCGGCTAAAAAAATTGAAGAAAGTAAAACAGAGGCAGGTAAAAAGAAAAAAGCGGAGGAAGAGGAAGCGAAAAAATCTAAAGAGATGCAAAGTAAAGCAAAAGTTGGTCTGGCTGCACTGGTGACTGGCGCAAGCCTGGCTTTAGGGGCGACTTATGCAAAACAAGGCAATGAGGGCGCTATAGAGCAAGCTTTTCCTATTACAGCAAAGAGGGTAGAGAGTGAGATGGGTGGAAGCGTTGAGAAACTAGAAAACATAACAGTCGATTATAAATCTAAAACCGCTTTATTTGAGGAGGGTAAAGTAAAAACTTTGATAAAGTTTGAGAATTTAGATAGGGTTAATAATTATTACTTTGGTGTAGCAAAATTTGGGGATCAAGAAAAAAACATATTAATACCAAGCAGACAAATAATGGCACAGCTAAAGGTAGCAAAGAGCGAAGAAGAAAGACACTCTATTGCATCGACATATGCAGACCAGGTTATAAGCAATAACCCAAATCTAAAAGGGGTGACATTTTTAACTGGACAAATCGTATATAAAAATGTTGGCCACGAAAGAGTCCCAACTTTGGAAGCTTATTCATTTAAAAGACAATCGGGCGAGATAATGCCAGCTAGAAATAACAGTGTCGAAATAGAGTACAATCAATTAGCTAAAAACATATTTGGCGAAAAATATCCTGAATATGTAAAAAGATTTAAAGATCTTACGTTAGCACAATTCAGGAAAACTTCTTATGAAGATATAAAAGATGTGCGAGAAGAGGTTAATAAAGTTGGTGGAATTCTAGCAAAATATGTAAAACAAGGTGGCTACGAAGCCCAAACAATAGATGAATTATTAACATTAAGCAGTAAGAGTTAGGACTGTGTTAAACTAACATCCAAAAGATGTTGAATGATAAACAATTAGAAGCGAGCAAGACAATAGATGGACCACTACTGATACTAGCTGGGGCAGGGGCAGGTAAAACAAAAACAATAACAGAGAGGGTGGTAGAGATAGTAAAAGCTGGCAACATGGTAGACAGGATATTATGCGTCACATTCACCAACAAGGCAGCTTCTGAGATGCGAGAGAGGGTAACGCACAGATTAAAAGAGGAAGGTCTCCTAGAGGAGTGGGGTGGGGCGCCGCTGATTAAAACTTTTCACTCATTGGGGTTGTGGATGTTACGCCGCGAGGGGTCAGCGCTAGGACTCGGCAAGAACTTTACAATATTAGACAGTGATGACACGAGGGGTATAGTTAAAAACATATTAGAAGCGGGCGGGTTCGACACAAAGATATATGAACCAGCAAAAATAAGGAATGCAATCTCTAGGGAGAAGGGGGACTTTGTAACCGTGTCTGAATATCAATCTAAAATATCCAGCTACACCATGGACGTTGTCGCAACCGTGTGGAGAAGATATGAAGAAGAATTAAGAGAGCAGGGTGCGGTGGACTTTGACGACTTGATTGTTAGATGTGTGGAGATGTTAGAGAATAATAGAAATATAAGAGAAAAATATCAGAACTTTTTTACACATATTCATATTGATGAGTATCAGGATACCAATAATGCCCAGTACAAATTCTCAAAACTATTAGTTAACCCTAACACTAATAATATATGTGTGGTTGGTGATACAGATCAGAATATATATAGCTGGAGAGGGGCGAATCTTAAAAACATTATGACTTTTGAGAAAGACTTTCCTGGAACAAAAGTAATATTGCTGGAGGAGAATTATAGATCTACTGGGAACATATTATCACTGGCTAACAACGCAATAAAGAAAAACACTGTGCGCAAGGAGAAGAATCTGTTTACCCGCTCGGGCGCTGGAGAAGAGATTGAGATCTTGCCGAGTTTTGATGAGGAGTCGGAAGCGGAATGGGTCGCTACAAAAGCAAAAGAGTTGATCTCGAATGGGGCGAAACCAAATCAAATCGCAGTCCTATACAGAACCAATTTCCAATCACGCATAATGGAAGAGATGATGTTGCGCAACGATGTGCCTTATACAGTTCTCGGCACCAAATTCTTCGAAAGAAAAGAGGTCAAAGATATTTTGAGTTATTTGAAGGCGGCACTCAATCCAAAAAGCCAACCAGACCTCAAGCGTGTTTTTGATACTCCTAAAAAAGGGATAGGTAAGACAACCATTGCAAAGCTTTTTGCTGGTGAGCAACTCCCGGCTGCAGCAAGTAAAAAGGTTCAAGGTGTTTTTGATTTTTTGAAAACAATAAACGAGATGCTCGAGCACGAACCATTGTCTGACGTTATGAATTACATATTAGTTGAATCTGGTTTAGAAAAAGAATTAAAAGATGACGGCGAAGATGGTATGGTAAGGTTGGCAAATATTTCTGAGTTGGTGACCTTGGCACAAAAATACGACCATTTGCCTTATGATCAAAACATTGAAAGCTTCTTCGAATTAGCTTCACTCTCTAGTGATCAAGATGATGACAAAAAAGAAAATGAGGGTGTTAGGTTAATGACAATACACGCCTCAAAAGGTCTCGAGTTCGATTATGTGTTTATAGTTGGCCTAGAAGAAGACCTTTTCCCATCAAAGAACTTTTCAGGTAAGACAAAAAGCAAAGAGGAGGGTGAGGAGGAGAGGAGGTTGTTTTATGTAGCAGTAACTCGCGCTAGAAAGAAATTATTCTTAACTTATGCCGAGATGCGTACTATATTTGGCCAGCGCAATATAGCCCCACCTAGCCAATTCCTTTCTGACATAGACCCAAACGCAACAATTTATCACGACGTGTATTACAAACAAAATAATGGTAGAGTGTTTTATATATAAACACCATGTTGATCAAAGCTAAAAAGTCTTTGGGGCAAAACTTTTTGAGATCCGAAGCAGCACTAAGCAGTATTGTTGAATGTTCTGAGATAAAAACATCTGACACAGTGATAGAGATAGGCCCAGGTGAGGGTGTTTTGACTGAGAAGCTTTTGAATACTGGAGCAAAAGTAATTGCAATAGAAAAAGACGACAGATTAATAGAAATACTAAAAGAAAAGTTCAACGCACAACTCTCCGAAGGTAAATTCG
This sequence comes from uncultured Candidatus Saccharibacteria bacterium, assembly GCA_964529065.1. Taxonomy (GTDB): domain Bacteria; phylum Patescibacteriota; class Minisyncoccia; order Phycocordibacterales; family UBA5272; genus JAUPVO01. Next base: position 37,810 of record CAZGVC010000002.1, on the reverse strand, counting down.
TCCTAATTCACGCCGATGTGACAGAGGTGGACCTAAACAAATTAGCCACAAATTACAAAGTGGTCGCCAATATACCTTATTACATAACAGGTCTAATAATGAGAAGATTAGTAGATGATAATAAGGCGGAGTCACTGACACTGCTGGTGCAGCGCGAGGTTGCAGAGAGGGGGTGCAGAAGAGACGGAAAAGAGTCCCTCCTCTCCCTCTCCTTATCTTCTTATGGTGAGGCTAAATATATAAAAACTGTGCCCCGAGGGTCCTTTGTACCAGCACCAAATGTAGACAGTGCGATTATATATATAAAAAAATACTCAAAAAATGTCTTTAAAAATGAGAACGAGAAGATTCACTTCTTTGAACTGATACACGCTGGATTCGCCCACAAACGCAAAACATTGCTACATAATTTGAATATTTACAAAAAAGAGACTGGTAGAGAAATAAAATGGGAACAATATATTGACGAGAAGGTGCGTGCCGAAGATGTGCATTTTGACACCTGGCTACAACTTGTACATGATACAATTTAGTTGTGAGTGATCAGAATAATAATTTAACCCCATTATCCAAAGAAAAAGCTTTTTTGATTTTGGCTGGTATGGTTGGTGTGTTAGCTTTTATTGTCTACGGCCTTTACCCTGACGCAAAAGAGGTGCCAACAATACCGGATGGTGGGCAAGGCAACAAAATACAGACATATGATCAATTGCTTGGCCTAGGGCAAGACATTAACGGCAATGGCCAGCCAGCCTGGCGAGAGATAGTTTTTGGTGGTGCATCAACCAGTACAGACAACAGCACTACTTCTAATCTTACTATTGGACTGGCTAGGGATGTTATGACGCTTGGCGTTCTGTCTAACAAAGACTCTACAATAAACACAGACACATATATGTCTGCAATGATAGACACAGCCGCACAAAATATAACAATAAAAGATGTGGGTCAGATAAACATCTCTGCAGACACATCTAGATCAGCTCTCAAGTTATACGGCAACGATGCAGCGCTAGTTTTTGGGGCTTTCTTTGGTAACGAACAGAAAGAGTTGAAGGATTTGCAGGCTTATATGAATAACAATAATACAAAAAGCCTAGATCCTATAAAGACTCTACAGAAAAGTGTGTTTAACTTGTGTGAACAATTCAAAAAAGTTAGCGCACCGAAAAACATCGCCGCATTACACAGGAACACTTTGGAGCAATGCTATTATTACAGTGACGTGCTGACGGCTTTTGTTGGCGTCACCAATGACCCGACTTCTGCATTGGTAGCAGTAGGGCAGTATCAACAAATGACAAATATGCAGATCGAACTACTCGACAAAATGAGAGAATTCTTCAATACTGCCAATGTTATATTCGGACCTAGTGACTACGGAAGGATTTTTAATAAAAATATATGAAAAAAATAATCGCATCAATCCTTATATCTTTTGGTTTGTGGACAAATACCGCATCAGCCATTATTGTCTTCGACCCTTCTAACTTTAGTGTACAGGTCTTCATGAAAGGCCTAGAGATTGCTGCGAATAATCTTTTTAATGCCCAGAATATAAAAGAGTACGCACTTGATCCGCTAGCCTACGCAATAGGGCAACGTGTTAAAAACCAAATCAAACAAGAGATTATAAAGTGGGCACAAGACGGCGGTAGCGGTAAACCTCAATTCTTGGAAAATCCGGAAAGATTTTTCACTAACCTTGCAACGCAAGAACTTACTCTTGTAAAAAGAGATCTTTTGAATAATGTTGTTGGTAATGACCAAGTATTGAGGGCTTTGGTTTCTGGCAACGCGGAAGCTTATGTTAAGAAGTCTTTCCAAGAATTCATGGTGCCGACTGTTAACAAAGTAATACAAAATGACATATGTTCTCCAGCAAAACTACAAAAAATGTCAGCAGAAAACCCAGCTGGGGCAGCGGAATTCGCAAGACGTTATTGCGGTGCAACAACTTCTACTAGTTCAAAACAACAACAATACAATGACCTGCAGAACTGTTTTGCTAAGGACTTTTCTTGTGGGGGATGGAATGCCTTCCTAGCGATAACACAAAATCCATATCAAAACACAGAGACTGGCCGCCTAACTGTTGCGCAGCTTCAATTATCACAAAATACAGCTAATAAAACTAACACAGCAAACACAGAATTGAATCGTGGCGGAGGATTCTTCAGCCAAAAGGTGTGTAAGCCGGGTGCGTTAAAAATAACAAATGATGATGAAGGTAATCCGTTACCAAAAGAGAGTCAAATCTGTACCGAGTATGAGACGCTTACACCAGGAGATCAAATCAGGAACCTAACCAATGAGGTTTTGGGAGACCCCTTGAAACAACTACAGCAGTCGGATGAAATTAGTGAGATTATAGTGAGCGCTTTGTTAGCAAAACTGCAGTCTGTAGGCTTAAGAAAATTAAATGAGGGTATAGCAAATGTGATACGGAATGCAACAGACGGGTCTGGCAGCCTGCGTGACAGTATCGCCGCAACAGGTAAACCAGGGGATCCGACAGTTGCCAGCAGCTCCGTAACAATATCAGACGCAGACCATCGCAATCTGACTGCGAGCATGCTCCAATTAATGAACAGTGTTTTAAGAGAACACTCAAGCAACTTAACCGTAGTCCAAGAAGAATTAAATAAATATCAAAATCTGGCTGACAAAATAGCTCAAATAGAGCTATGCTACAAATCAAAAACTTGGCTAGCAATGCCTCAAATAGTTAAAAACACCCTTGATTCTAAGAAGCAAGAAATAGGAAGCAAAACCCTTTCTCTGGCTGATGAGTTCGCAACATATCAAGGAAAATCAGACGACCTTACTGCTGCAATAGAGACAATCACACGCTCGAGGGATGCTGACGCAATAACCAACATATACAACGCATTTAATGCCGAACTATCTTCTGGTTCATATCTAACTTCTGCTGTTGCCGACAAAAGACGCGCCGACAATGAGGAACTCTACAAACAGCTAGACCAACTAGCCACAACATTTGACTCAATGTTAACCGAGTGTCAACAAGCTCAGCCAGAGACAGGGGGTGGTAACTAGCGCAACAACAGAATTTGATTTTGTGATACACTTTGTATTGTGAAATTCTGGCGCTCGATATTGATATTGTCTTGTTTTTCTATACTCTTTTTCGCTCCGACAA
>CAZGVC010000002.1:25933-34547 GCA_964529065.1 uncultured Candidatus Saccharibacteria bacterium | reverse complement strand
TGGCGCTCGATATTGATATTGTCTTGTTTTTCTATACTCTTTTTCGCTCCGACAACAAGTTACGGACAATCTTCTGTGCCACTTTGTTCCGACGCTTTTCGCTCCTCAACATATCCTTGTAAGGATTCGAGTGGGAACACAATAAATTCTGAAGATGATATAAAAAAAGCCTTAGATAGCTCAATAAAAGTTTGTCCAACTTTAGCTTATGTCATGGAAGGTATAACATCTGGAGTTTGTAGAGTAATAGATTTTTCTTTAACCTCTATAACGTCTGTATTTGCTGGTCTCATGTATTTATGTGCTGTAATGTTTGATTTTGCGGTAGATAAATTTATTTTAAAAATATCCACATTCTTTTTAGAAGATAAAGGTGGTGACAAGGCGTATATATATGGGGCGTGGTCTGCAATTAGGGACCTAGCTAACATTGCAGCTTTCTTTGCGGCTGTTTATGCTGGATTCTTACGTATTATTGGCCAGAATCAAGAGGATTTTAGAAAGGCGGTTGCCAAGCTTTTAATATTTGCACTATTAACCAATTTCTCTTTTGCTATATCAAAATTCGCAATTGATATCGCCAATGTCGTCTCTCTTCAAATATATGGAGCCGCGTCTAGTTATAAATTCTCCGACAATGCAACCAAGGTTGATACTGGGTCTATTATAAAAGATTATGGGGTGAGTACAGCTTTTATGCAGAAAATGGGGATACAAGGGTATGTTGTAGATACAACAAAGGTTAACCCAGCTTCGGCATTTAAAAACGTAAACTCTGTTACTACGGTATTTGTTTCTATTATCTTCTTTATTTTTGCTGGTTGGATGTTTTTACAGGCTGCAATTTTTGTAGTTGTTAGAACTTTCATGCTATTAGTGTCTGTAGTTTTTTCTCCTTTAATGTTTATAGGAGGTCTTGTTCCGGCTCTGGACAAAGCTCACGATAAATGGAGGGAAACCTTTTTTGGCAACCTAATCGTTGCGCCACTCATGATGATTTTTATATGGTTAAGCCTTCAAATATTAGGAGCGGGGGCTGAAGTTTTAAAAAGTTCTGATCCTGGAAGTTGGTCAGAAGTTTTAACGCAAATAATGCTTTTGGCTCTTGGAGGAGTATCTCTTCATGTGATGGTCAAATTTGCGGAGCAGGCTAGTGGGGCGGTGGGGCAGTTCGCAGTTAAGGTTTTAGGCGGTGTGGTTGGTGGTGTCGCTACTGCGGCAGCAACAGGGGGAGTAGGGTTTGTAGCGAGAGCTGGGGCGGCTAGAGCGGCAGCGATGGCTGGAAATGTTGGCAAAAAATGGGCGACTGCTGAGGGTGCGGGGGGGGTTAAGAAGTTCACGGGAGGCTTGCTGTTGAAGGGTGGGGACAGGTTGGAGAAAGCGGAGATATTCGGCAAGTCGGCATACAGTGTACGCAAGGCTGCTGAGGATAAGGTTGCAGACAAACGCAACACCGTGTTGCGTGAGAATCGTGTAGCAGCAAGAAACTTGGGTTGGTCTGACAGATTGGAACAAGCCGAATCAGCTGATGTGGTTGCATTAATACAATCCAAGATTCAGTCTGGTGTCAAATATGACAAAGATATACACGAAGCAGAAATATCGAATCTAAAAAACAAACCTATACAGAGAACTACAGCCAAAGACTTGCGCGTGCTAGACAAGGACCTAGCTAAAGCAAAAGAGTTAGATGAGAAGATTAAGGCTCGTGATGCTGATGTTCAAGCAAAAATAGACTCGGAACAAAAAGCTCTTGATGAGGAGTATGGAGATATAATAAAAACCAGAACTAATTATCTGGAGAATCAGAAAAAAGGTGGTGCATCTGAAGCCGACATGCAAAAAACTATTGATTACATAGAAAACACGAAGAAGACTTTGACTGAGAAGAAGGCGGAAGCAGCAAAAAGACTAACAGATGAGAAAGATTCTGCTATTGATTATTCTGAGTGGAAAACTAGTCTAGATAATCTACAAAAGGAATATAATAAAACTACAGTTGCATACAAAGCTGGGGAGATGATCAAGGAGATGCGTGAGCAAGACAAAGCGGATCTTGAGACAATTAAAAATATACCAGTCAAAGCAGCTGAGGCATTCAACAAGGCAACTGGTGGTGCATTTGTAACTGAGTTCGACAAAAATACACAAAATAATAATGGTGGGATAACGCCCCCTTCTGGTGCACCGCTAGAATCATTGACGGAAGATAATGCTAAACAAATAGAAAATAGAATATCAAGAGCTGCCTCGTTAAGAAGTAAAAAATAATATGAATCCAGAGCTTAGAAATGAACTAGATAATGAGATTAGGAATTCTCCACAAGAGACGCAAGACTTTCTCTTTGGTGATTATTTTAGAGACACTATCAAGTTAATAGAGAGGGTAAATAAGTTCACGCCAGAACAAGCTGTGGCCCTTGAGCTTGAGGTTAGTATGTTTTTAATCGGGATTAGTGACTATCCTAGTCTGGAGGAGGCGTTGCGTGGTGAGTTGGGGCAAGACGGACAAGTGGCCAATGAGGCAACAGTGAGGCAAGCGGTCAAAGATGTAGAGAATTATATACTGTCTCATGCACCCAAAATAGACAAAGCTGGAATTGTTAGAAAAATTGAAGTAAAACCAGAAGAAATCAAAACAAACACTAAAACAGAAAAGGAGAAACCCCTTAATCTACATGATGTTTTATACAAAGAGCTCGAGATAAGTAAAAACGAAACCGCCAAACAAAACATTGAACCAATAACAAGCTCTGAACCATCAGCGTCACCTGATATAGAAGAAAAGGCACCACAAGAGAACGCAAAAGATACAGAAAACGAAACAACAAAACCTTCTCCTTTGGATTTTTATAGAGAGAAGATTGACGACGAGGATAAAAAGTTAAAACATCTCTAGTTTTTGATATAATATTCTCATGCAGTTCCGCGTACCACAATTCATAGATATAGAAGATAAAATAATAGGACCACTAACATGGAGGCAATTTGCTTATTGTCTTGGGGCTGTTGGTGTGACGTATTTGGCTATGCGTTTTGTGTCGAATAATATTCTAGCCCTCATTGTGGCGGCCCCATTCGCTGGATTATTCCTAGCTTTGGCTTTTGTAAAAATAAATAATCAGCCGTTTGTGGAGGTGCTCGAGCATGCTGTTAACTATTTCACAAAAAGCAACATATACACTTGGCAAAAAAGAGGAGATCAGATACAGACCATAACACCAGAAACAGATTCACTAAAACAAAAGTCCTTGAACCTAGACACCAAAAACGTGGAAAGTGAAAATGAATAAGAAGACTGTTGGTGTATACTAAACGTATGCAAGGTAGTCCGTCACAAGGTTTTGTGCCAATCAAGAATATAAAAGACGGTCTCATCGAATTACAAAGCGGTGAATATAGGGCTGTGCTCATGACTAACTCACTTAATCTATCCCTAAAAGGTGAGGATGAGCAGACTGCGATACTGACACAATTCCAGAACTTTTTAAATTCACTAGAATTCCCAATACAAATTTTTGTAAAATCTAGACGCATGGACATAAGTCCTTATATAAAACTATTAGAGGAAAGATTGTCTGTCGCAGAAGGTGAGTTAATAAAGCTTCAAATAGCAGAATATATTAATTATATAAAGATTTTTTCTGAGGAGACCAACATTATGTCGAAACAATTCTTTGTTGTTGTTCCATACACACCGGCTGTTATAAACACAAGCGGGGTGCCAACACTATCTTTTGGTGGATCAGATGCGGCACAGGCAGCCAAGAGTGATGCTGCTTTTCAAGAAATATATAGACAGATGGAACAACGTCTTCTTGTGGTTTCAAGCGGGCTAACTCGTTCTGGGTTGCGTGTAGACAGATTACAAAGCGATGAGGTGGTTGAGCTATTCTATAACATCTTCAACCCTAGCAGTGAATATAAAGCTATAATTAATTAACATGGGAATATTAGATTTTATTTTAGGCAAAAAACAAGAAACCACAACAGCTGTTGCGCCAGCGCCTGGCAATACCGGCCCAAGTCTGCAAGACATTGTTGCTCCTTCGGCTCTTAAAATAGAATCTAAGGACTTCATTTTGGGTGATGTAAAAGGTAGAACATATTTTGTAATGTCTTATCCTAGGTATTTGACCGATAATTGGTTATCACCTCTTGTTAACTTGGATAAAGTTTTTGATGTTGGTATACATATTTCTCCGGTTGATACGGCTGATGTGATGAAAAAGTTCCAGCGCAAAGTAGCCGAGGTTCAGAGTCAGATAATGATAAGAGAGGAGAAGGGCATGGTTCGTGATCCGATGCTTGAAACTGCGTACGAGGACCTTGAGAGCTTGCGTGATGATCTGATGCAAGCGCAAGAGAAAATGTTCGAGGTTGGTTTATATATAACCATATATGCGCGCGATGATAAGGATTTGGACAGAGTAGAGAAAGAAATCAAATCAATACTAGAAAGCAAACTGATCAACATAAGACCTGCCTATTTCCAACAAGGGGAAGGTCTTATAACTACAATACCGCTAGGCAAGGACAATTTAAAACAATTAACCAAACTAAACACCTCACCCTTGTCTTCTGTTTTCCCGTTTGTATCTTTTGACTTAACTAGTGACAAAGGAATCTTGTACGGAATAAATAGACACAATGGATCTCTTCTTTTGTTTGATAGATTTTCTATGGAGAACTATAACTCTATAATATTTGCCAAATCTGGTGCTGGTAAGTCATTTGCAACCAAGCTTGAGATATTGCGTACACTTATGTTCGATACTCAGGTTATTATAATTGACCCGGAGCGTGAGTATGAGACATTAACTGATGCTGTTGGTGGTAGATATTTTAATATTTCACTCACCAGTGACAACCACATTAACCCTTTTGACTTACCAGCACCAGGGGAGGATGAGAGTATGAGTGAGGTGCTGCGAAGCAATATTGTAACATTGGTCGGACTGTTCCGTGTTATGTTTGGTGGATTGTCTCCTGAGGAAGATGCGATAATAGACCGTGCCATCACCGAAACATACGCCCTCAAAGACATAACCCCGGACGCTGACTTTACAAAGATAGACCCGCCGCTCTTGTCTGATTTTGAAATGGTGTTGGGTGGGTTAGAGGGCAGCGAAAGCCTCCTTGAGAGATTACAAAAATACACCAAAGGGTCTTGGGCTGGATTCCTGAATAACCCAACAAATGTAAACATAGATCAGAAGTGTGTGTCATTCTCAATTCGTGATATGGAAGACGAACTCAAGCCTGTTGCTATGTTCCTAGTCACACATTACATCTGGAGTAATGTTAGAAAAGAATTGCGCAAGAGACTGCTTGTGGTGGATGAGGCTTGGATAATGATGAAGTCCGAGGATACGGCAAGCTTCCTCTACGGCCTAGCAAAGCGCGGACGTAAATACTATTTAGGATTAGCTACTATTACTCAAGATGTGAATGACTTCTTGAAGAGTGAGTATGGTGTGCCAATCATTACAAACTCATCATTACAACTCCTACTAAAGCAATCCCCAACTTCAATAGATCTAATACAAAAGACATTCAACTTAACAGATGAGGAGAAATTCCTACTTCTCGAATCTAATGTTGGTGAAGGAATATTCTTTGCAGGATTAAAACATGTTGCCGTAAAAATAATCGCCAGCCACACCGAGGAGCAAATAGTAACCAGTGATCCATCAGAAATATTAAGGGTTAGGGAACTCAAACAAGGGATGAGTAATTTATAATATGAAAAAAATATTATTTATTTTAGCTATTTTAATAGGAACACATTACTCTCTGGCTCAAAACCTACTGCCTGATCCGGTGACAATAACAACTTCACCAGAAGCTCCAGCCCCAGGACAAACAGTGACACTGAGCGCAAGCAGTCTGACGGCCAATCTGGACAAATCAGATATATCTTGGAGTGTTAACGGGCAACTTGTTTCTGGTGCTTTTGGCCAAAAAAGTATTAATATCAATCTGCCTTTTGGTAATCAAGTTATAACAATTGAACTACTTGTAAAAACAACAGAAGGTGAGAAATTCTACGCAAAGAAAACAATTAACCCTAGTAGGGTTATATTAATAACTGAGGCGGGGGACAGTTATGTTCCTTATTGGTACAGCGGCAAAGCAGAAGTTGCTCGAGCTGGTAAGTTCAAAGTTTTCGCCTACACTGAGATATACTCGGGCAACAAAAGATTGCAACCGAGTGAGCTCGTGTACAAGTGGTCAGTGAGGGACGAGCCAGCGCTCGAGTCTTCTGGTGTAGGCAAGAGCACTCTAAATTACAAATTACAAGACGAATACGGCGACAACGTCCCAGTCTCTGTTACTATTAGCCCTATTAATAACGACGCGGAATACTCAGCAAACACAGAGATAACCCCTAAAAACCCTGAAGTTTATTTTTACTTAGGTGACGAAGCGGGTAATATAATCAATCAAAACAGTATTATAAATAATCAAACAGTTAAGAGTAGAATCTTTTCTATAATATCTGAGCCTTTCTTTTTTTCTACTGATTACCTAAAAACTAAAAACCTTGAATATTCTTGGAGTATTAATGGCGAGGAACAACAAGGATTAGACAGAAGTTCCAAACTATTCAAATTACCAGAAGGCGCCTCTGGTACAGCTAGTGTGGATCTGTCTATTAGGCATGTTAGTAGGATTTTCCAAGAGGCGAAACGTAGAATTAATATAATTTTCTAAAAATTTTCATGCTACACTTGTCTATAATATGGACAAAAGTTACGTAGACTACACACTGCTCCAACCATTAACTAATCAAACAGATCATGGAGACCTGACAAAAATACAGGTTTCGCCCGAGGGTCTGTCTGATTATTTTAACCAAGCCTACAGCTTTCTTTTGATACTAATAGCAATAACGGCGGTGTTTTATTTGATATATGGTGGTATGGTGTACTTAACCACAGACATAGCCAACAAACAAAAACAGGGCAAGGAGGTGATTGTGCGCGTGATTAGTGGTCTGGTGTTCGTTTTTACTGTTTGGTTAATACTTAACTCTATCAATCCGAACATTCTAAACAACAAATTAACTTTTGCTATTTTGGATTCGGTGCCGTCTAGTAGTAATACTGGTGGCGGGCCAACCACCCCTCCAAATAATCCTCCACCCAACACTAGCGGGGCACAATGCACACCCATACCAGCTAGCGACTTAGTTTCTATACAAGGATATCAACTTAAGACTGATGCTGCTAATAATTTTAATCAGATGTATGCTGCCGCACAAAAAGACGGCGTCAATCTTCGTCTAACGTCAGGGTATAGGTCGCCAGACAGACAAACTCAAATATGGAACAGCTATGGTTGTAAGTTAGTCAACGGCCGAGCCTCTTGTAGTGGGGGCAAATCAGTTGCTGTACCTTGCTCGCTGGGCGGGCCCGGATCTAATCATTCAACAGGGTATGCGGTAGATATTTCTGTGGGGTGTGTAAATGGTCAGTCTGGGTGTAATACTAAGATATATAATTGGCTTAAGGCTAATGGTGGTAGGTATAATTTTTATAATAACTTACCGTCTGACCCTGTGCATTGGTCAGCAAATGGAAGATAACTATGCAAGAAAATAAAAACAACAAAACAGTTTGGATTATTAGTGGTGTGGCCGTATTTATACTGTTGTCTGTTTTTGCTTTTATAATTCTTTCTGATAACAAGACAGCTCCTGTTGCGTCTGACAGTGGTGACAAAATATCTTTCCCTTCTTTAAATTTTAACAATATATTAAATTTCTCTGACGGAGAAAACACCGCTACTAGTAGCGAAATAGATGAGAACATAAACCAAGATGAAGTTCTGCTTGTGTGGGACAAACCTGCTTTGGGTGCGCAAGTAATGGACGACAAAAGTGTAGTTTTTGTCGACAGGGCAACAGGGGACATTAATACTTCTGCTTACCCGTATACGTCTACACAAAAAGTTGGCTCGGTTTCTCAGGGTTGTTTAGATGCTAAATTTTCAACCAATGCAAAACAGGTTTTGGTTTTGTGTTCTTCTGGGCTTTATCTGTGGGCGGACTCGAGATTTGTTTTTATCAATCAAACAGCTTTTGATTTCGATTTTATACACAACACTTCGGATTTTGTTTTCCTTTCTAAAACAACATCTGGTACAGATGTTTATATTAGTAAACAAAATAAAATAACCCTTTTATATTCTCTGCCTTTATCAGAGGTGTCCTTGCTTCCTAGCAACAAAGACTATATTTATATAACCGAGAAGCCAGGAACACCTAGCCAAAAACTTTTTGTTTACTCTTTTAAAAATAAAGACTTATATTTTGTTGGCGACTTGGCTGTGTCTGGTGTTGGTGTGTATCAGAAAAATTTTATCAAAGAAAAATGTGTTAACTACAACGAGGCGACTAATGTTTGTTTTGGGCAGAATTTTGATAATTTTGATTTTACCTCTTGGAGAAAGGGCTCTGTTAACTCTGTTGATCGTGCTTATCTTTATTTGCTCAGCGACAATAAGTATGTGGACTCTGGGGCTCTTTCTAGAACATTAGATACATATAAAGTAGGGATTAACAGCACTAGCAGCCAAATATACTTAATAGATAAAAATACAGATAATC
>CAZGVC010000002.1:15403-25833 GCA_964529065.1 uncultured Candidatus Saccharibacteria bacterium | reverse complement strand
GGGATTAACAGCACTAGCAGCCAAATATACTTAATAGATAAAAATACAGATAATCTCTTTATTACAGGAATGGATCAATTGCTCCGCGAGACTGAGGAATAATTAATTAGTCTTGTGAACTAGTTTTCTTATTAGAAGTGTTTGGAATATTCCGAACACATTCGCAACAACAAAATAAAGAGTTAGTCCTGCTGGTAGGAATGTGGTTGATAGCAGTATTAATACCGGCATAAAGTATTTCATTTGTATTGCCATCATCTTTGCGAAATCCTTTTGAAAACCATCCTTCATTTCGTCTGTGTTCGCCATGTCTTTAGTGCTAATTTGCATCAAAATGAACATACTTATAAATGCCAACCCCGCGAGCAATAAACTTTTTTGTGATACGTCTATATAAGAGAACATATACGCTCCACCTACGGCACCTATTTCGTGTTTAATGATTGTGTACAGACCAAAAACTATTGGTATTTGAATAAATAAGTTCAATATACTTGAGAAAGGTTTTATTCCATTGTCTTTGTATAATTTAGACAACTCTCTTCCTAGTTCCTGTGGGCTAGATTTGTGTTTTTCTCTCAATTTCTCAACCTCTTTTTGTACTAACTTCATTCCTTTTGTGGTCTTTGCTGCCGATAGATTAAGAGGGAACAGTAGAATCTTTATAAAAATAGTAAAAAATACTATAGCTAGACCAACATCTCCAGAGTGGGTTAAAAAGAAGTGTAGGACGCTTGATAGGGGTGTGATTATTAATGTGTTCCACATAGATTTTGTTTTATGATTTTAAAGTTTGGTATTTTTTCTAAAGGTTTTTTGGTGTATATGAAAAAGGTTTTGTTTTCTTTTTCTAAAAACTGCCTATAAGCATAACATATGCGACGCTTTAAAAGGTGTCTGTCTGTTGATCTTTTAATGTGTTTCTTTGAAATTATAACAACTAAACCTTTTCTTATGCTGTTTTCTTTTATGCTAAAAAGATCAGAGTTTTTATCTGATCTTTTCGTTTCAATTCTTTCTATTTCTTTCTTTTTAAGGCGGTTTTGCCTATTTAGCATAAATTATACCGCAAGTTTCTTGCGTCCTTTTTGTCTTCTAGCAGACAAAATCTTTTTTCCTGTTGCTGAGGCCATTCTTACTAGAAATCCGTGAGTTGTGAATCTCTTCTTGTTTTTTGGGTTATAAGTTACTGACATAAGGGCTATTCTATAACAATTTTAGATGTTTGACAAGGTACACATAATTAAAAATAAAGCGTATACTCTAGCTTACGATATGGACTACGAACAGCTTTGGAATACGGTTTTGTCACAGATTGGGTTAGAGGTTTCTCGTGTTAATTTTAATACTTGGTTCAAAAACTCAAGAATGGTTGATTATAAGGACGGGGATGTGACTGTTGGGGTCCCAAATCAGTTCATTAAGGACTGGTTAGAGCAAAAATATCACAAGGACATACTTAGAATACTTCGTTCTGTTCATGAAAGTGTTCGTTCTTTGTCTTTTTCTGTAGTTAGATTCGACACTCCTCCTAAAAAAACTCAAGTAATACAAACAAATTTAAACTCTTTGCCTTTGGACAACCTTTATATAAACAGAGAGGATGGACTTAATCCTAAATACACCTTTGATAGTTATATTGTTGGTCCTTTTAATGAGGTTGCACACGTCTCGGCACAAGCAATAATACAAAACCCAGGCCTTTCTTATAACCCTTTCTTTGTTTACGGGAATACTGGTCTTGGAAAAACCCATCTTTTGCAAGCAATAGGTAACTCTATAAAGAAAAAATATCCAGAAAAGAAGGTTTTCTATATTTCTCTTGAAAGGTTTTATATGGAGTATGTGAATGCACTAAATCAAAGCCGCGTCCCACATTTTAAAGAAAAATATAGGAAATTTGATGTTTTTATAATGGATGACATACAATTCATAACAGGTAAAGAGAAAACTCAGGATGAATTATTCCATTTATTTAACATAATGTACGAAACAAATAGACAAATTATCTTTTCTTCTGATGTTCATCCTAATTTTATTATAGGTTTGGAGGAAAGACTTCGTTCTAGATTCAATCAAGGTATGGTAGTTGATGTTGAGGCTCCTACTTTTGAGTCTAGATTGGCTATACTAAAAAGAAAAACAAAAGATCATAATGATAAATTGTCTGATGAAGTTCTGGAATATATAGCTGGTAATGTTCATGGGAATATTAGGGAGCTTGAGGGTATATTAACCAACCTAATAACTCAATCTGAGATAAAAAAGATGGTTTTAAGTCTTACTGATGTTAAAAACTACTTGAAAAATAACATTAAAGCTAAAAAATCTGTATCTATTCCTGAGATTGTTAAGACTGTCGCTGATTATTATCATGTTAACGACTCTCTTATATACAACAAAACTAGAAGAAAAGATATTATAAAACCTCGCCAAATAATTATGTATATATTGCGTGAGGAATATGATATATCTTATCCTGTGATTGGGGATAAGTTGGGGGGAAGAGATCACACAACAGTAATACATTCTTATGAGAAAATTAAAAAAGAGTTGGAAAAAGACCCTCATTTAGCAAAAGAGATTGACGATATACGTTCTATTATTGTTTAATGTTTTTGTGTATATACTGTTGGTAACTTTTGCTATATTTTACATTTTTAAATATTTATTGTTTTGTGTGTTAGGTTTATTAATCACTTCAGTGAATATTAATATCTCAAAAAACTTTATTAACCCTTATAAAATAATAACTTTATCACTATCAACCTAATCAACACACATATCTTTAATAAGATTTTGTTTTTAGACTTTAAAAAGATTATAATTGAAACATGAAATTCACCTGCCAAGCGAAAGAAATAAAAGAAAGGATACAAAATCTAGCTAGGATATCACTAAAAACAGGTTTAGACCCTATATTTGAGTGTATTTACATAGAAAGCGACGGACACAATCTAACCCTTAGGTCAGCTAATACAGAGGTTATAGCGGAGCAAAATACCCCTATAAAAGGTGAGATTAATGGATCGTGCCTGGTTAACGCAGCACTTCTTTCAAAAGTTCTATCTAACATATCAAAAAGTTCAGATGTTATAACTTTTGAAAAAGTGGACAATGTTTTAAAAATACAAAATTTAAACAATTATACAGAAATAGATCTTTATAATGAGACAATGTTCCCTAAAATACAAAATGGAGGAGATAAAATATTATCAATAAATAGAGGTGTTTTTGTGGATTTGTTAAGAAGTGTAAGTTTTTGTGCAGCAACAACAGAGATAAAACCAGAAATAGCGAGTATTTATATATATACAAAAGACGATCAAATCTACTCAGTAGCAACAGACTCATACAGACTAGCGGAAAAACATGTTTATTTTGAAGAAGACACACAAATCAACCTTTTAATACCTCAAAAAAATATAAATCAAATACTTTCAATATTAGAAAGTGAGGAGGAAGATAATCTTGATCTTATAAAAAATGAAGATGTTTTAATACTAGAAACAAAAACAAGTTTTATTTCAACAAGATTAACTAACGGATCCTTCCCAGACTATAAACAACTGTTCCCAAAAGAATTTACAACCACTTTCTCTCTAAGAAAAGAGGTTTTACAAAACGCGCTGGAGTTATCATCAATAATAACCAACCAAACACCAATATGTTCTTTTGAATACAATAAAGACAAACAAAGTATTCTAATAGCATCAGAAGAAAAAGGTGTAGGACAAATGAGTAAAGAGATAAATGTTAATTCAGAAAACACAGAAGATATAAAGGTTTTTTATAATAGTAATTTCTTTTTAGAGGGGCTTTCTAAACTTTTAGGCGACAGTGTTGTTTTAAAATACACAACAATAAACAGGCCGGTGTTTATACAAAGTGAACAAGATCTTAATTTTACATATCTCCTGATGCCTGTAAACAGATAAATTGTTTATGTTTGAGAAATATTTAAACCTAATACAAGATCACAACAAAAAAAGAGATGAAATAAGGTTTTTTTTAGATAATTTAAACTTAAAAAAGTTAGATTTTAATATAGACGGTGACATTATCAACTTCTCTACACCGTCAGCCTTTAAACTAAGAGTAACACAAAACAAAGAAGCTATAAGCCTTTTTTTAAAAGAAAGAGATTTGAAACCTAAAAACCTATAGTAGAAGTCGCTTGTGATTCGTTGTTGTTAGTGTATCCAAAAGGGCAAGGATTATTTTGAGCCCAAGTTTGTATAGGTGTATTCCAAAGATTATATTGTGGATCGTTATAATTAGGAGCTCCACCACCAACACCAATATCACCAAGTATTGTGTGTACTGGATTCCCTTCCCCACACCAAACACCTCTTAGTATTGGTAAAGTATTTTGATTTACAGGTCCTGGTTTATCAAAATAAGATATAGGTGTGTTATTGAGTGCGGCACTCATGAACTTTTTCCATATAGGTGCAACCACCATACCCGCAACCTTTTTGTCTATAGGCGTATTATCATTATTTCCGGCCCACATACCTACAGCGATATCAGGAGTGTAACCCAAAACCCAAACATCTTTATAATCATTAGTTGTACCAGTCTTCGCGGCCACAGGTCTGTCAGGGAAATATAGCGCGCTGTTGGCACCAAAAGCCGGTATACGAGCGTTATTGTCAGTTAAAACATCACTTAATATGTCAGTGTACTCTTTTGGTACGACATCTACAGGATTTTGTGTGTATTTTTCTAAAACATTACCACTGAGATCCCTAACCTCTAATACCATTACTGGCGGGTTATAAACACCATTATTTGAAAAGGTAGCATACACATTAGTTAATTCTAAAAGAGAGACTTCACCACCACCCAAAACAAGAGACAAACCAAAACGAGAAGTGTCACCAAGGCTTGTAATACCGAGCTGTTTTGCGAAGTTTAAGGCGTTTTGTATACCAACCAAGTACAAAGTTTTCACAGCTGGAATATTAAGAGATTGTTGCAATGCTGATCTTATAGAGATTGGCCCACGATATTTACCATCATAATTCACAGGCATATAACATTTTTTACTATCTCCACCAGAAAGGGGGTTGCCATAAGCGTCACAAAGAGTGCTAAATTGAGTAGGGAGATCGAAAAGTATAGTTTCTGGAGTTAACCCCTTCATAAATGCCAACAAGTAAACAATAGGCTTGAAAGCTGAACCAGGTTGTCTGTACGCTGTAGCAATATTGAATTGCCCATCTATTTCTTTATCAAAATAATCACGAGAACCAACCAAAGAAAGTATTTGCCCTGTTTTGCTATCTATAGCCACCAAAGCCGCATTCTTAGCGTTATATTTTTGTTCGTTTTGTAGGGCGCCTTCCTTCACTATTTGTTCAGCGTTTTTTTGCATATCCCAATCAAGTGTCGTTATTACTTTTAAACCACCGTTTTCAACAACATCTTCACCGTATTTGTTCTCGAGATAGTCTTTAACCATAAAAACAAAATGTAGAGCCTTAGCGTTATTGGTTTCTTGTGGTTGGAATGTCACGACTTCGTTTTTTGCTGCGGAGTATTCGGT
This sequence comes from uncultured Candidatus Saccharibacteria bacterium, assembly GCA_964529065.1. GTDB lineage: Bacteria > Patescibacteriota > Minisyncoccia > Phycocordibacterales > UBA5272 > JAUPVO01. The sequence continues at coordinate 20,282 of CAZGVC010000002.1, read as the reverse complement.
GTCATCTATCATATTTAACTCAAACATTCTAGATAACACAAGGTTTTTTCTGTCGTCCAGAGCGGCACGGTTCTTGCCGTAAGGTGAATAATAAGACGGCGCCTGTGGCATAGCCGCCAAGTAGGCAGCTTCCGCCAAGGTTACATCTTTTGCTGGTTTGCCAAAATAAGTCTGAGACGCTTCCTCGACGCCATAAATAGAGCCACCATAAGGAGATTCGTTCAAATACATAGTTAGTATGGTCCCTTTATCTAGTTGCGCATCTAGCTTTATAGCCAAAACCCACTCTTTTATTTTCCTAGGAATGCTTTTTTCCCTTGTTAACAAAGCGTTTTTTACAACCTGTTGTGTTATGGTAGACCCTCCTTGTGAGTAGCCACCACTTAAAACATTAACAAGTACCGCACGCAAGATAGATTGAGGCCTAATACCATAATGCTCATAAAAATGAGAGTCTTCTATTGCAATGGCGGCCCTTTTTATATTGTCACTAATTTGGTCTCCAGGGACTACGGTGCGTTTTATATTCTCATGTATGTTGTAAAGCACAACCTTACCAGTTCTGTCGTATATTTTTGTTGAGTTCGCTATTTTTCTATTCTCAAAATCACTAAAATCAGGCAATTTTATAGTTGCCACCCAAACAACAAAGAACGCCGAAGTTATTATTGCGAGACCAAGCAAGGCGTAAACAGACTCCTTTACAAGGTGAGACACAAATCTTTCACGTTTTGTTTTGTGTTTTGAATGTAACATGTATGTGATATAGTATTAATATGCCTAATACTAGCACAGATGAACAGAAGATTAAACAACTCTTGTCAAGAGGTGTAGAGGAAATATTTGTAAGAGAGGAGATGGAGAAAGGTTTGCTTTCTGGTCGAGAGTTGCGTATAAAATTTGGAATAGACCCAACTGGACCCAAAATACATCTAGGGCGAGCCATACCAATAAGAAAACTTCGCGAGTTTCAAAAGTTGGGGCACAAAATAGTCTTGATTATTGGGGACTTTACCGCACAGATAGGTGACGCCAGCGACAAAACAGAAAAGCGTCCAATGTTAACCCGCGCCCAGATCGACGAGAACCTCAAAGACTACAAGAGTCAAATAGGAAAAATTTTAGATTTGGAAAAAGTGGAATTCGTTTATAACAATGACTGGTTATCTAAATTAACATTTCAAGATGTAACACAATTGGCGGAATGTTTTACTGTGCAGCAAATGCTCGCAAGGAGGAATTTTAAAGACAGATTCGATGCAAATGTTGAGATATCTCTAAGGGAGTTCCTATACCCACTTATGCAAGGCTATGACAGCTATGCAATAAAAGCAGATGTTGAGATAGGTGGTTATGATCAACTGTTTAACCTAAAAGCTGGGCGCACAATACAGGAGCATTTTGGTATGCCGAAGCAACACATAATGAATCTGCAAATGTTAGAAGGTACAGATGGTAGAAAAATGTCGACCAGTTGGGGTAATGTTGTTACTGTAGTTGACGAGCCGAATGATATGTTCGGTAAAATAATGTCACTTCGTGACGAGCTCATAATCAAATACTTCACCTTGTGTACTGACTTGTCAGAGGAGGAGATATTAGAATATGAGAAACAAATCAAAAACGGCGCAAACCCAAGAGATATAAAATTCATCTTAGCTGAAGAGATTGTAAAAATGTATCACAGTGAAAAGTTGGCCGCCCAAGCTAAACAGAATTTTATAGAAGTGTTTCAGAACAAAGGTTTACCTGACGACATACCCGAGGTATTCGTAGAAGAGGGCGAAATGTTCTCCGACGCAGCATTAAAGGCCGGAGTGATTGATAGTAAGAGTGAGTGGAAAAGGCTAGTAGAGGAGGGGGCTGTCATGTTTGAAGATGGAACAACATTAGAAGACTATAAAGAAAAAGCTAAGACCGCGACCATTAAGATAGGCAAGAAAAGATTCTTAAAAATTAAAGCGTAGAAATAAAGAGAACAGAAAGGTGGCCGCTTCGCGGACACCTTTTTGTTCTAATACCAATCTCTAGGGTCATCGTGTGGGAATGCTATATCAAGATCGTCATCATCTTCATCCCCAGTTATTATCAAGAGTTCCTCCTCTTCTACCTCAACAAAGTCGTCCCCAAGGGCCGCCTCTAAGGCGTCAGGATTCATCGAGTCTTCGTTTACTTTTTCTTCCTCTTCCATAATGTTATTTTGATTCTTGATAAGATATCAAAAAGTCTTTAAATATGCAAGCGCTGCCAATCCGCAAGCCACAGCATCATACTCATCATCTAGGCCAGTTTTGCTTTTGTGTTTAGTTATTAGTTTGACCATTTTTATAACCTCATCCTTTTTTGCAGCACCAGATCCAGCGACTGCGAGTTTTATTTTTTGTGGAGTCATCTCTACAATTTTGACCCCGTGCTTGGCTGCAATTAACTTAACCGCACCCTTTATCTCAGCAACATTTATAACACTTTTTGCATTCTTGTGCATGAACACTGACTCCATACAAAGTATTTCTGGTTTATAATTCTTGATTATTGTCTCAAATTCATCTATCACATTTAAGAGACGTATTTCAAAATTTAACTTTTTGTCTGTTTGAATACAATCAGAAAAAACAACAGAATCCTTACCTGTATTCCTCTCAACAATCGCAACCCCGAATCTATCGAAACCAGGATCAACAGAAACAATAACTGTTTTATTTTGTAGCATGCAATTTTCCTTTCTCAGTTAACTGTCTTCCGCGTGTTGTTTTTTCTACTAATCCCATCTGTAATAAATACGGCTCGATTACATCTTCAATAGTGCTCTCTTCCTCTGATAATGCGGCCGCCAACGTAGACAAACCAACCGGACCACCTGAGAACTTGTCCAAAATTGTGAACAGATACTCACGCTCATTGTGACCTAGGCCGTGCTCATCTATTTCAAGCATCTCAAGAGCCTCTCTGACAGTGTTTAGGTCTAACGCCTTGTTGTGTACCTCAGCATAATCACGAGCACGCTTCAAATAGAAGTTCGCGATGCGAGGGGTGAATCTACTCCTTCTCGCTATCTCTGTTGCCGCCTCTCGATTTATATTTGCGCCCAATGTCTCGCTGCTGCGCATTACAATTGTAGCCAATTCATCCAATGTGTAGAATTGCAATCTATATGTTCCGCCCGAGAATCTCGACCTTAGAGGGGCAGACAGGAGCGACACCCTTGTTGTAGCTCCAACCAGAGTAAATGGCGGTATGTCTAATTGTATACTTCTCGCAGCAGGACCTTTGCCTATTATTATATCCAGAACACCAGACTCCATAGCAGGGTACAACACCTCCTCAATCATTTTGTTCAATCTGTGTATCTCGTCTATAAATAACACATCATGAGGTTGGAGGTTGGTTAATATTGCCGCCAAGTCACCAACTTTTGTTAAGGTGGGGCCAGATGTGACTTTTATATTAGTGTTTAATGTTCTGGCTATGATATGTGCCAGAGTTGTCTTGCCTAGTCCTGGTGGGCCGTACAACAAAATATGTTCCGGGGGTGTACCACGAGCGAGCGCCGCCTCCAGGAGGACACCAACATTTTTCTTAATTACCTCTTGACCTATATAGTGATCAAAAGACGTCGGTCGCAAGCTCGAATCTAGATGGGAAACGTCATCTTTTTTATCAAAATCTTTACCACTTGACATAGGTTTTAAATATGTTATAATATCACAAGTTAGTTAAAAAGCTTGTCAATCTTTAAGCAATCGGGTTCGCCCATAGTTCTAATACGAAGGACGTTTTGGTTCTGATGCATTTGTATCATTACTGCGGCTATCCTTATGTAGGAAATATTCTTCACCAAGGGGTTGTTTAAAGATTAATGAGCTTTTTATTTTTCGTACAAGTCCACAACAGTCTCTAACTCCTCTAGAGAGGTAACACCTTCTAGCACCCTCATTATACCATCTTCTCTCATTGATGGGATTAGCTGTTTTGTTGCCACTTCTTTTATCTCTCTCTCGCCAGCACCAGAAACAGCGGCATCTTCTATTTCTTTTGTCATTTGTATGGCTTCAAATATTCCCGTCCTACCTTTATAACCTCCGTGACACGTCTCACAACCTTCAGTTTTTGGTGAATAAATTTTGTAGATCTTCGCAGGTTGTTGATTTATTTCTTTACCTTCAGATATCATGTTGCCGAGTATATCTGTTATAAGTTTTGATTCTGCGGCTGTTGTTTCTCTTTCTTGTTTACAATTCACACACAACTTTCTACACAATCTTTGTGCCATCACAAGAGACAGTGACGAAGCCAAAGTCTTAGCGTCTACGCCTAGGTCTATCATTCTTGGTATAGATCCTGCTGCTGAGTTGGTGTGTAGGGTAGACAACACCAAGTGTCCAGTCAATGCCGCACTCGCTGCCACTTTTGCTGTATCTTCGTCACGTATCTCACCAACCATGATTATGTCTGGGTCTTGGCGCAGCGCCGCACGCAAGCCAAGCAGGAACGTATAATCCTTTTTCGTGTCCACTTGCGTTTGTGTTATGCCATCGAGATGATACTCTATTGGGTCCTCGATAGTGATTATCTTTTTCTCACTGGTGTAGACCTTTTTCAAACAAGAATACAGAGTGGTGGATTTACCTGACCCTGTTGGTCCGGTGTTAAGTATCATTCCATATGGTCTCTTGATTGCTTTGTCTAGCATAGCCAGTACCTTTGTATTCATTCCAAGACTATCAAAACCAACATTTGCCGCCTTAGGATCCAATATTCTCATCACATAATTCTCGCCATAATTACCAGGCACCAGCGACACACGCACTTCTATTTTGTTCCCACCCCAATCAATTTCAAACCTACCATCTTGCGCAACTTTTTGTGTAGATAATTTTAG
>CAZGVC010000002.1:4954-15303 GCA_964529065.1 uncultured Candidatus Saccharibacteria bacterium | reverse complement strand
CCCAATCAATTTCAAACCTACCATCTTGCGCAACTTTTTGTGTAGATAATTTTAGCCCAGACAGAAGTTTGAGACGGCTGTTCAAGAGATTAAAAGTTTTCTCGTCAGTGAAGAATATATCTTGCAATGCGCCGTCTATACGATATCTAATTTTTATTGTTCCATCCTCTGGTTCGACGTGTATGTCACTAGCTTCAAAATGTATAGCTCCGATAAGGGTCATTTCAATTATTTTAGACACACGTTCGCGATCTGTGTTCATTACGGTCTGCTCCAACTTATCTCTAAAGCTTTGCAAATTAGTTATTCCCACCAACAATTCTTTTAAATGTTCCTCGCTCAGGTTCACTAGGCCACGTTCAACAGTGGTCTCGCTATCTAGGTCTTTGTATCTGTTCTGAACCTTTTGTATTGATGTTTTTGATGCGACATATACTATTGGCTTGTCATAACTTTTAGATACACGAGCTAGATACTCCACAACATCATCACGAGTAGGGTCCTTGATGGCTATGTGTAGTTGTTTGCCTACTTGTCTGAATGGCGCCAGGCCATACTTTATTGCGTCTTCAATTGGGATTTGTGACAAGGCATCCAGTTCGGGTGATTTGATACGCAGGTCTATATAGGGCAGACCTGATTGTTGAGCTAAAAATTCCGCCTCTTTCTCTTCGTCTTCGGCCGCGAGCTTGCTTAGGCTGGTTTTAATTTTTAATTCTGCAACATCGTCAATCATAATTACATTATACCCAATAAAAACCATATAAATATAATGTTTTACACCTTGACAAATACTATAAATAGTGTATACTATGTGCAGTTACAGTTCCATCAACTTTGCGGTGAGGTCAATAATAATTTGATCAACAATCCGCCGGAGAAACACATGTTTCGCAAGTTCCTCATGATTGCTGCAGGCCTCGCTACGCTGGGCCTGCAGGGCTGCATCGTTGTCCCCACGAACGGCTACGGACAAGCGGTAAATTACCGCCCCGCCGTGCAGCAGCAGGCTTGTCCGGCTGGTTCGGTTCAGGTTGGCAACAATCAGTACGGTCAACCGCTCTGCCAATGGCAGAATGGTGCACCGAGCGGTCTTCCGCGCGGCTGCGTGCGTACCGTTTACGGTATGCACTGCAGCCAAGCAGATGGCTACCAGTTGCAACAGCCTGTCATTCCGCCACCGGTTCGCCGGATGCAATAACGGGGGTGGTTTTACACTCACACGGACCCTAACCAGGTCCGTTTTTCTTTTTGTTCTATTAAAACAGAACATTAATTAATATAAGTGTACAGTCTTGACAAATACACAGAATAGTGTATACTTATGTACAGAGGTTTTGAGAAATTGTCTTTATCAAATAAGGGTAATTTACAAAACTTTTTCTTTAACAAACGCGCCACAACGGCGCAAAGGAGACATCGTGAGAGCTTTTCTTGCTCGCTTTGGTTACTGGATAGCAGCCATTTTGGTTGTTGTTCTCTTGTTGAGTCTTGTTCCGTGGACCAGCGCCTGGAATTGGTGGAATACGTCCTCGTTCAGCGCATGGTCTTCGGACCGCACGCTGGGCGCCGCCCGTGACGACTTGAAAAATGGTCGTCAGATTGCCAACAATAATGGTCGCATCAAAGCGATCAAAGACAAGCAGTCTGATATGATCGATGCTTCTACAGTTGCTGGGGAGAAGGCGGAGAGCAAAACTCTCACTCGCCAACTATCACGCGACCGTGTAGCGGCGGTTCGTGATGAGGCAGCAGCCAAGCGTAACGCGGCAGCATCTGCGCGTGCTGACGCAGCTGAAGACGCTCTTGCGGCTTGCGATGATGGAGACAATAAGTGCATTGAAAAGGCGCTGAACATGCTCCGTCCGCCATTCTTGGTGCAACAAGAGGTGGACGAGCTCGCTGCGGCACAAAAGGCTACAGCAGACGCAAAGGCCGCACTTGAAGCTGCTCAAAAAGCAACAAAGGACGCTGAAGCTGCCAAAAAGGCAGCTGAAGACGCTCTTGCGAAAGGGCGGCAGAAGCCGGCAAAAGTGGTGCGGGCGACAAGTTCGTTACAAGCACCACTCGTTGTAAACAATGTTTACAACTCGGGACCTTCGACGGCGATGCAAGCGCCAGCGCCAGCAAACACTGCTCCGGCAATTGCCTACGTGCCACCGTCGGTTGCAGCAGTTCAAGCTCCGATGGCGAGTGCACCACAAAAATGCACGTTCAGTCGCCACGGCGTAGCCGTTGAGACCTTCATGGTCTCTTCTGAAGAAGAGTGCAAACAAGAAACGTTCCGAAAGAACGAAGACCGCAAGTTCAGCGAATGTGTCGCTAAGTGGGGGCAAGATCATTGCCTCAAGCAGCGAAACATTCAAGCGCAACAAAAAACCCCCTGGTAGCCATATTGGCCAGCAGATTCAAACGCCCTAATTACAGGGCGTTTTTCTTTTGCGTATTTAACTTTGACACAACCCTATTTTACTGTTAGTGTTTAAAAGTCTTTAAACAATGAAAGGAAGACATCATGACATGCTCTTTTAAGCTCTTCACGGCACTTGTGGGTTTCTTGGTCCTCGGTTCTGTGTCTGCTCAAGTTTGCGACCCTGACAAGGGTTGCAATGACCCAAAGGCGGCCAGTGTCACAGCTGTATTGCCCGCGGTTGGCGTAAAAGCCCCGCAGCCAACTGGCACAAGTCCTGTAACGTATGAAGTTGGCGCACCGGTAGATGTTGTTATCAAGCCGTACATCAATTCGATTAAGGTTGGGCCCATGCCCAGCATTTGTGTCGGCTGGGTAAGCGGCGGACAATGTTCTGCTTCACCAACCGTACCGTTCGTTGTATCATCGACAAAGGTTTTGTCAGGGGGGCTTCAGGATTCAGCTACACTCGCATCTACAGCTCAACCAACAAAACCAACGGCCAACAAAAAGCCGAAGGTAAAAAAGGTTGCAAAGAAGGCTGACGACTGCGTAAAGCCGTCAGCACCAGCTACCTCAAAAAACTAAACAGGAGGTTAAGTTTATGAACAGCATCCGCTATTTGTTTTTAGCGCTGATTGTGATCTTTGCATGTTTTGCTACTGCAGAGGCACAGCCTTGCCCTCCGGGGCAGGGTTGTAACGACCTAAACGCCATATCCGCAACGGCAACATTGCCACAAGTGAACGTTCAACCTCCACCAACAGTAACCTTGCCGCCGGTTCAACAGATTGTACGACAACCCGTTAACGTTGTTGTGGAGCCCTACGTTACGAATGTCACCGTAATGCCAACTCGTGGCCCTGTGTGCGTTAATTGGCAAAACGTTTCGTGTTCTTGTGTGATATCGCCTGCGCCAGACATGCGGGCATGTGCTATCTATAAAGGGCGTCCAGACCTCGGATTCTTCCCAGGTTTGTTCTCTCAAAAAGGGTGCGAGGAAGAGAGGTTACGCAGGAGGTGATTTTTGAGGAGCGACATTTCGCTCAGCCCAAACGCTTTATCGTTTGGGCTTTTTGTTTATATCTAGTACTATTTTTACTTAAGATTGCTATACTTTAATTAATATGGAATCAGAAAATACAGAAACAATTCAAAGTCTTACAAAGACAGAAGCGTTACCTATCGGCGTCTGGGACGATGGATCTGTTGACAAGTCTTATGTTGAGGGCGGAAAAGTCAATAAATTGAAGAGTGTTTTAACTGCAATATCTCTCGGTGCACTGGCTTCAATCTCTCCAAACAAAGAGGCTTCTGCTCATAATTTGGATACGCAATCATACACAACGACAACAATAACAGAAGGTGTTAGTGATAAAGTTGACGGGATTAAGATTTTTAATAATTTGAAAGATGCAGAAATAAAATATAACAACAGAGAAAGAGATTTGAAATTTGAAGGTAAAACAAACTTCACTTTTTATACTCCATCAGCAACTGGAGAAAACAGTGTATTTTTTCAAGATAAGAGTAAAAAACAAGGGGTTAGATTTGAAATAGGCAGACACGGCAAGAGGGTTGCTTTGATGCCAGATGAAAAGCTTATGGATTTGCCACAAGACACCATTGTTCAGGCTGCTGTTATTGGTCGTGGGGTTGGTATTGTTATATTAGAAAAGGGGACTCAGGTGGTAGTTAAGAAGTTTTTAAGGGATGGAAATGATGTTTGGGATATTGAAGAGATAGCTGCTTGCAATAATATAGTTCTTAAAAAAAGGAGCATGTGCCCACCTTGCCAGACAGGACAGAAATGCAATTAACTTGACAAAGTGTCAAATATAGATTATAATATGAAAACTTTAAAAAAGTAGGTAAGATATAAAAATAAACAATTATGAAAAAAACATTATTAACAATACTTAGCATTCAAATGGCTATATTTGGGACTTTTTTTGTTGCGTCAGCTCAAGAAGACTGTTGTGGTTATAGTTATGGTTATACTGACGAATATCAAGGTCCGGGATATGATTACGGCTATAACTATACTGATGAATACCAAGGCCCTGGTTACAATTATACAAATCCATCTTGGGACACTAATACACAAATAAATTGTCCTACTTGCGGATATAGCTATAACTATACTGATGAATACCAAGGCCCTGGTTACAATTATAATTTTACAGACAGTTATCCTGCGCCAACAAACACACCAGGGAACACAGGAGGGATTTTTGTTGGTGGATGCGAGTACTATGGAGATTGTACTACTCCTAGCACAACAACATACGTACCTAATCCGTCTAATACGACTGTATTTGTACCATATAATACTAATACTTATAGTTATTATCCAACATACAATCAGCCATCATATAACACACCTTCGTATTCTTATTCTTACTATAATCCGTCGTATACAACTCGTGGTTATACATATCCGACAACACCTGCACCTACTTATAATGCGCCCTCTTCGTATAACAACACATATGCGCCTGTCTATAACACAAACACAACAACTAACACCAACACTAATATAAACAACACTTGTGCTGGTCAGAATAATTGTAATATAAATACAAATACGACTTTTACTACAATTAATAATAACAATTCAATCAACGGTAGCTTCAATACGACATACGCTCCAGCTCCGACTTATAATCAACCGACACCAGTGTGTACAAATGGGGCAACTAATTATCCATCTTGTAATACATGTCCAACAGGATTGGTATACAGAAATGGTTATTGTGTGGTTAATGTTGTAACTAATGATTGTCCGGCTAATTACACTTGGAATGGAACAAGTTGTGTACCACAAACTAAAACTTGTCCAAATGGAACAGTGGTGAGTGTGTGGGATGTTTGTCCTAATCAAACGCAAACATGTTGGAACGGTACAGTTATACCTGTTTCTAGTGTTTGTCCTTCACAATACAAAACTTGTCCAAATGGAACAGTGGTCTTGATCTCACAACAGTGTTACAAGACATGTTCTAATGGTACAACAGTACCAGATACACAAATCTGTTACAGAATATGTCCGAATGGTCAATCGATACCAGAAGGTCAATATTGTCCAGTAGTTAATAATTATCCAACAGTAGACATTAATATTAATCCAAGCGTAGTTAATCGCGGAGGTAATGGAACCCTTACTTGGACAAGTCAGAATGCTTCATATTGTACAGCTTCTAATGGATGGAGTGGTAATGTGAACTTGAGTGGGTCAATGATTAGAAATAATATATTAGACAACACAACATACACTATTACTTGTTATAACTCACAAGGTCAATCAGCAACAGACAGCACAACAATAAGCGTTATACAACAACAACCAACATCACATCGCGTTGTAACAACATCAGCAACACAAGTTACAAATAACAGCGCACGTTGTAATGGTATAGGAATAATATCAAACGGTGTTATGTCTAATGGTTGGTTCGAGTATGGTGAGACAACATCTCTTGGGCGCGTAACAAACAGTGCGTCTATCGGTAGCGCGGCATCATCACCATTCTCAAACACATTATCAGGACTCAAGTCAAACACTACATATTATTGTAGAGCGGTCATGAGTAACGCTAATGGAACATACAGAGGTGAGATAGTGTCATTTAAAACATCTGGTTCAAATGTTACATATATACCAGTAACACCTAAAACAACAACAAAGAAAACAGTGGTTGTTTGTACTGATGACACAGGAGCAAAAGAGAGTCTCGCAGACGGGGAGAAGTTAGTGTCTATAACATTAGACAAGAGATCGGGTAATGTTGTAGCTGGTGGTGATGTTGAGTATCGTGCTCATTACTTGAACACAAGCAAGATCAAGTTAACTAATGTAACAATTAAAATTGTCTTACCTAGCGAGATGACATATGTTTCTAGTAATCGTGGTATGTATGATCAGAATACAAATACTGTGACAGCCGACCTAGACACCGTAGGGGCTGGTGCATCAGGAGATCTTATTGTCAGAGCCAAAGTTAACAGTAACGTTGAAGCCGGCAAATCCGCAGTTATAAGTAGTTATATCTCATATGACGCATTGGATCAAAAAGGTAAAACAATACGCGACGAGAATACTTCTTATATAATAAGTACAATTAATAGCAAAGCCGATCAAGGTAACACCGCCGGAGCAACAACAGACAATGAAAAGTCTACAAATAAAACAGTTTCTAGTGATAGATCTTATCTACCTAATACTGTTCTCGAGTGGTTAGCTATAATTGCATTAATCTTCGTATTGATAGTCCTAGGTAAAGCTATCTGGGCAGGAATCAAAGGCGAGGGGCATGGTGATCACCACTAAGCTAGATAACTTCCAACAACAAAAGCCTTAAACAAACACAAAAGGGCGGCCGCGAAGCGGCCGCCCTTTTGTGTTAAAATATACACATGAAATTAAAAGGTGTAAAACTAGAACACTTGGACCAAGTGGCTGCTGCTATGATTGAAAGTCTTGGCGGTAATGAGCTGGGTTCTGTGGTGCACCTCTCGGGAGACTTGGGTGCTGGCAAGACAACACTTGTAAAAGCTGTGGCCAAATTGTTAGGAGTAGAGGAATCGGTGCAAAGTCCAACTTTTGTTTTTATGCGTGAATATCAAACCAAAAATAAAAAGTTCAAAAATCTTTATCACATAGACGCATACAGGTTCGACACAAAAGAAGAGGGGAATATTTTAAATTTAAAACAACTTAAGAAAAAGGGTAATCTTATAATAATAGAATGGCCTGAGAAAATCGACAGTCAAAATCCTAACTTGCATATGCACATTAAGCATAAGAATGAGACCGAGCGTGATATAGAAATAAAAGATCATGCTAAGTAAAAATAAAAAAAGAATAATTTTAATTGACTCCCATGCGCTACTTCATAGGGCTTATCACGCTATGAGCGGATTCAGCACTCGTGATGGTAGGCCTACTGGGGCGTTGTTCGGTTTCGTTCGTATGATATTCAACGGAGTAAAAGACATAGACCCAGAATATGTAATTGCTTGTTATGATTTGCCAAAGCCAACATTTCGTCACATTGCTTATGATAATTACAAAGGTACAAGACAGAAGACAGATGAGGACCTGAAAGTTCAGATTAAAGAGAGTAAAAGATTTTGCCAGGCACTCGGTGTTCCGATAATCGAATGTGAAGGTTTCGAGGCTGATGACCTGTTGGGCACATTGTCTAGACAATTCGACCACAAGGAATATGATGTTGTGATTGTTTCGGGGGATATGGATGTTATGCAGCTCATTAATAAAAATGTCTTTGTATATACAATGAAAAAGGGTAATGAGACGGCTTTCTTCGATGAGGCGGGAGTGCTTGCAAAATATGGAATAAAACCAACACAAATACCAGATTACAAAGGCCTCGCTGGAGATGCTGGAGATAATATTATGGGTGTGGATGGAATAGGGGATAAGACAGCAATCAAGCTCATTAACGCTTTTGATACTATAGAGAATCTTTATAAAAATATTAAGAAAAATGAAGACGAGGTTCTAAAGCATGTCTCCGCCAGAATATTACAAAAATTAAAAGACGGAGAAGATGAGGCGACTTTTTCCAAAACATTAGCAACAATAAGATTGGACGCCCCGGTGAAGCCAGACACAACTCATACATGGCCCAAATGTGTAGATATATCCGAGTATCAGAAACTTTGCGACGAATATGAGCTGCGCAGCTTGCGTAATTATTTTGATTATCTTGATATGGAAAATGGTTCTCATCAAGAAGTGGCCAGTCCCGCAATAAAAATAAGCGAGGAAGATATGGATGAGCTGCATAGTATGGCGATACTACTGAACTCGGAACAACTTCGTCCAACTTTTGAAGAGATAAAGACCTCCTATGGTTTGGCTGGCAACTTGGATATGGTTAAAAAAGGTCTCTTGGAGAAGTTGAAAGAAGAGAAGTTAATCAAATATTTTGAAGAAATAGAGAAGCCCATATTAAAAATTGTAAAACACATGCAGGACTCTGGAATGCTTATCAATCAAAAGGCTTTGGATGATGAGTTGAATATTTTCTCTAAAAAAATAAAAGAAAAAGAGAATAAAATATATAAGCTAGCCGGCAGAGAGTTTTTGATTTCTAGCCCAAAACAATTAGGTGAAGTTTTGTACGATGAATTAAAACTTGGGGAGAAAATTAAAAAAACAGCCACAGGTAAGCGTAGCACAAATGTGGAGATGCTAATCTCGATGAAAGATGAACATGAGATTATAAATGAAATATTGTCTTGGCGCGAACTCACAAAATTGTACAGTACATATCTTGTGCCTTTAAAAGGCTTTATCGGAGAAGACGGCAGAATACATCCGCATTTTATTCCGGCTGGCGCAGCAACAGGAAGATTCAGTTGCGAGAACCCTAACATGCAGAACTTGCCGGTTAAAAGTGAATACTCGGAATCCATAAGAAATATTTTTGTTGCAGAGTGGGGTTACAAATTGTTGTCACTGGACTATTCTCAGGTTGACCTGCGCAGCGCGGCTATACTTTCTGGTGATGAGAATTTACTTGATATTTTTAAAAGAAATCAAGACGTACATCTTGGTGTTGCTGCTAGGACTTTACACAAAAAAGAGGAAGATGTGACAAAGGAAGAAAGAAGAAAGGCTAAGGCTATAAATTTTGGAATACTATATGGCATGGGGGTTAATGCCCTAAGAGAGTCCATGGGAGTAGACAGGTCTGAGGCGCAGGAATTCTACGACACTTACAAAGCAACATTTGTAACACTTATGAATTACTTGGAAAAAGTAAAACAAGAAGCAACAAAATCAGGCTACACAACAACGCTTTTCGGTAGGCCGCGCCATATACCACTACTGCGCTCGCACATACCATTTATGCGTGCACAGGGGGAACGTATAGCGATTAACGCCCCTATACAAGGTACCTCTGCGGACATAATAAAATTAGGAATGATAGATGTTTGGAATGATATGCAGGAGTATTTTAAGAATGGTTCAGTTAAAATGCAATTACAAATTCACGATGAGTTAGTCTTCGAAGTTTGTGATGACGTTGTGGATGAGGTGTCAGGTAAGATCAAGGCAATAATGGAAAATGTTTTGGAGAAAAGAGGGTTCAGAATTATACCTCTAGTTGTTAGTTTGGACACAGGGGACACATTAGGTAACATATGATATATATACGCGTAGGAACAGATTCAGAAAAAAGAAAACTTGGTGACAAGTTTTTCATTGGGACCACCAAAGTTCTCTCTGGCTCGGAGATAGAAAATGTCAGGCAATATCTCTCACAAGATATGTTCGGCAACAGTGAAGTTGTTTGTATCGAGGATTGGCAGAATGAAAAAGATAGAGAAGTGTTGTATAAAAACCTAAAAAGCATGCAAGAGTCTAAGAATATCTTTTTGATAGATGAGATGAATATACTTGCTCCAACTTTAAAAAAGTTATCAACTTTTGCAGAAAAAGTTTTTGATGCCAGAGAAGAAGAAAAAGATGGCGACCCTTTTAAATTAGTAAATTTTATAAACAAAAAAGATAAGCGTAATGCCTGGCTAGAATTCGTCAAAGTTAAAAATCAAATACCAGCCGAAGAGTTGCAAGGTGCATTGTTCTGGAAAATGAAAACAGTAGGCAACAAAGGGGCGATGTTTGACCTTATACGCGCGAGATATGAGACACATGAGGGGGAGGCGGATTTGTATGATGAGATAGAAAAACTTATACTAAGATTATGAAATATTTACTCTATGTATTCGTTGGATTCTGGGTGCTTTGGATATTCTGGTATCTGGGTGGTGGCCCGCTTCGTGACGACAACAGCAAAGCCTTCGTGACCCCAGGAGAGAATGGTTTTGAATATGTCGAGTCAACCAAAGATCAAAACTCACAAGGACTAGAACAAATAAAAGGAATCTTAAAGTAATTAAAAAG
>CAZGVC010000002.1:1195-4854 GCA_964529065.1 uncultured Candidatus Saccharibacteria bacterium | reverse complement strand
AAAAAGATATTTAAATATCTTTTTTCTGTGTTCACAATTTTTATTGTTTTGGTCACAGATATTTTTCTGACGAAAAATTCCGCGACCCCGGCTCGCTATTTTTGCCTTTCTCTCATTTCATTCGTTCAAACAAAAATATAGCTCCGCCACACAAAAACTAAAAATCAAAAGCAGTTTTGATTTTCTTAACGTTTTTGTGCCCCCAGTAGGATTCGAACCTACGACCATCTGCTTAAAAGGCAGTTGCTCTACCGACTGAGCTATAGGGGCGATTGCGATATATTAACATATTTATTCAGGGTTGTCATTTTCAGATTTGACAAAAGAGATATAAAGAGTAGAATTTTAATTGGAAGGTGTTGATCATGGGAGTAAGTCCTACATTCATGATCTGCACCCGCACTCGGCCTCAAAACAACTGTTGATTCTACGCAAAATATCGTGTCTGAAAAAGAGAGTCCAGCCGACCCTGCAGGGTCGGCTGGACCAACGACCCTACAGAAGGGCGTTTTTTATTTTTGGCAGTTGGGGCAGAGTACTGTGGTGCGGCCGGAGACGACAATCTTCTCCAGAATATTTTTACACCTGACACATTTTTCTCCTGCTCTGCCATAGACTTTGTGTTCGCGAGCAAAGTTGCCCCGACTACCATCGGCCAACAGGTAATCAGATATAGACGAGCCTCCTAATTCAATAGCGCGAGACAATATTTGAATTATGTTTTTATGTATTAACGTAACCTGTTTTTTATTCAAAGATTTACAATTTCTGTCAGGCCTAATTCGCGAAGCGAAACACACTTCATCGGCATAAATATTCCCACAACCAGTCACCACCGACTGTTCCAGTAGCACTGTTTTGAGGGCTTTGTTTTTCTTTTGCAAAGCATTGAACAAATACTCAACCGTGAAGTTTTTGTCGAATGGTTCGAGACCTATATTCTTAAAATGATTCTGCTTATTTATCTCGTCCTCGCTCTTGTAATGAAGTACATATCCAAACTTTCTGACATCATTATAATAAAGTGTGCCGCGGTCTAACTCGAATATTATATGAGTGTGTTTGTGGGGGAGTTGTTGCTTATAAGACTCCTCGATCGGGTGGCCGCCAGTTACGATTTCATTTTTAACTTTATTTTTATTATGATCAACGTGTACCAGCTGCCCAGTCATCTTGAGATGGATCATAACAACATCGCCGTGGTCGGTATGTATTATTAAGTTTTTAGCACGCCTAGAAACAGATTTTATTTTTTTATTTTCTAGATTCTGTATAAAGCTTTTAGTTTTGTTATTGTCTTCTTTTCTTATTGTTCCAGATCCTGATACTAACTTTTTATTTTTTACAACAACCTTTCTAATAGTCCTACCCCTCAGAACTTTGTCCAATCCTTTTCTCAATGACTCTACTTCTGGCAGTTCTGGCATACGGGTTATTAACCATTAACTGACAAGTATCTGTCTAACTCCTCTTTTGCGACTTTGGCATCGCTCCAAACTTCTTTTTTACCATTCTCGCGCATTATGTATGGATCTGTACCTTTGCCTGAGATTAATATTGTGTCGCCAGGTTTTGCTTTTGTTATGGCTAATCTGATAGCTAGTCTACGGTCTGACTCGATTATCGGTTCATGATTCGTGACACCTGCAGCAACGTCATTGATTATTTCCATCACATCATCATCATAAGGGTCCTCGTCAGTTACTATAACAACATCGCAATACTGATCGGCTATGGATCCGAGTTTTGGTCTTTTTGCTTTATCTCTACCGCCACCACATGACCCCAGGACGGCAATCTTTCTACCTGTATATGTTTTGTATAATTTCTCGAGACTTTCTACGGTGTGGGCATAATCAACTACTACTTTAAAATTCTGCCCAGCATTCACCTCTTCAACACGCCCAGGTACATGGGTTAGGTGCAGTAGAGCTGAAGATATTTTGTCTTCGCTTATACCCAGACTACGAGCAAAAGTTGCTGCCGCTAAGGCGTTAATCTTGTTGAATTCGCCAGGAATAGATATCTCTAATTTCTTCGCATCGGACTCATAATAGGGGATATTGTGCTCAATGTTGTATATCAAAAAATGAGGCCCATTCTTATCTGTTGCATTAGCGATTATACGTCTATTTTTCTTGTGCGACCTAGCGACAGAACGGGCTATGCGTAATTTTGCATCGCGATATTTTTCAAATGATCCGTGCGACTCGATATGTTCAGGTGTCAGGTTGGTGAATATTAAGGTGTTAATGGATGTAAATGCATGACGCCAGAATTTGGACCCCTCACTAGTTGTCTCCATTATTGCAAATTGGCATCCGGCATCTACTGCTTCGCGTAGGAACTTTTGAACAAAGAATCTCCCTGGCATTGTCATCTTGTATAGATTGGCTTTGTTGTGATCTGCGATTTTGAATCTTATTGTTGAGAGTATTGCTGTTTTGTACCCAGCTTCCTCCAATACAGCATTTACAAATTCTGTTGTAGTTGATTTGCCTTTTGTGCCAGTGATGGCAACAACGTGTATATTGCGAGCGGGGAAGCGATATATTATTGCTCCTATAAGGGAGAGACACAAGTGATATGTTGGTTGGAAAAATTTGTATATTTTTCTAGGGACTAACTTTTCAACGAGACGTAAACTTTTCTCAATAAATGAATTCATATATCTATTCTACTTTGTCTTAGACAAAATTTGAAGAGCTTGGCGTATTATCTCATTCATTGTCATGTCTCCGCTCAGTTTTGTTAGAACAGCAGATATGTCTTTGTGCGTATAACCCAAAGTTTCAAGTGCGAGTCTTGCATCATGCATGCTATCTGTCTCGTCACTTGCCACCTCGCTAACATCAAAAGACCCCTTAAGATCCAGTATTAACTTTTCTATAGTTTTCTTGCCGACACCAGGGACCTTTGGAAATAGATCTGCATTTGCTGATCCTATTGCACGAATAATTGTGCTCGGTGTTGCTACAGACAATATACCAAGAGCGGATTTGGGTCCAACACCAGAAACACTGATTAGCTTTCTAAAAAGCTGCCTCTCTTTCTCATCAAAGAATCCATAAAGCGTTATCTGATCCTCACGTACATGTGTATGTATATACAACTCTAGAGACTGATCTTCTTTTAATGTTATTAAGTTGGCTAGTGGCAACAGTATCTCATAACCAATACCACCTTGAACTAGAATTATTCTGTCGTTACCTAGTAATTTTATTTTCCCTGAGACATATCCAATCATCCTTTGATTATAACATAAAAGTGTGGTATCATTGTCTCCATATGGCAATTACCAAATCAGCAAAAAAGGCTCTTCGTGTAAGTAATCGCAAGAAGGTTGTGAACGACCGCTTGTCGAAAACCATGAAGGAAACTGTTAAAACAGTTCGCGCAAAGGTTCAAAAGTCTGACGCAACAGCAAAAGACAACCTTTCTGCAGCTTTTAAGGCCCTCGACAAAGCAGCTAAGAGGGGAACAATCAAACGCGGCACAGCAGATCGCAAGAAATCCCGCCTTGCGAAAGCTGTGGCTAAGGTTTCAAAATAAATTTATAGCGCCGGCCTTCGGCCGGCGCTAACTCGCTCTCGTAGTTCAATGGATAGAATATGGGTTTGCGGTACCCACGATGTAGGTTCGATTCCTACCGAGAGCAC
>CAZGVC010000002.1:0-1095 GCA_964529065.1 uncultured Candidatus Saccharibacteria bacterium | reverse complement strand
CGATTCCTACCGAGAGCACTAAATTAAAACCACGGGATCATGGCGTTAGTTTTTGATTTGTATTCTTGCCAAGATTTGCGTAGCTTTTCATCAGGATTCTCATCCCATCTTTTTTCCAACATCGGCACACCAGAAACAAAACGCAGCAAATAGGTTATGAGCAGCGGTGAGATTATAAGCCACCAGCGATCTGGAGTGAATGTGGCAATGAATATTCCCCACCACATTGTAGCTTCGCCAAAATAGTTAGGGTGTCTAGTGTATCGCCAGAGGCCACTTGTCATGATGCCTCCGACTTTGCTTTTAATAAACGAGTCCAATTGATAATCTCCCACAGCTTCAAATATAAAACCAAATACCCAAACCGCGACACCTATATAAAAGTATTCTGTGCCATCGGTGAACAATATAACAGGGGAGATTATTATTGCAGCTATTGCGGCTTGTAATAAAAACACCTGCAGAAGGCTACGAATATAAAAATAAATGTGGCCGCTCTTCATCCACAATTCGCGCCAGGCTGCGTATCTAAAATCCTCAGGCTTGCCTTTATTTTTCTGATATATTCTGTATGACAACCTGATACCCCAAATCAAAACCAGTGTGGTTAATATTACTTTTTCTTTGTTTACGTTCTCATTTAAAAATAAAGACGAAGTCGCTGCCGCCATAAAACCATACGAATAACATATGTCAGCAATAGAATTATCCTTTTTAAATATAGCGAAAATGAACACAATAACAGATACAAGGAATATTAATGCAAATGAAATCATAAGTGTAGTATACTATTAATTATATGGAAGCAGCATTCAATCCTTCTGGTAGACCACAAAATGATTCTGACCCACATCTTACTGTTGAGTTCGCTGACAGATTTCTTTCTGAAAATAAACCAAGAAATGTAGAAATAAGAAATGAGTCTGCCACTGATTTACCAAAAGAACTATTTGCTTTTAATCCTAGTATAGATGAGATCGGCCTACTCCTGTTTAATAGAGCAGAAACCTTAAACGGTGGCGCCATAAAAGAAGAAAGGGCGGCTGAACTGAGTGTCCATTTTTTTGGTTCTGAATCTAGAAGAACTTTTACTTT
>CAZGVC010000001.1:65021-68176 GCA_964529065.1 uncultured Candidatus Saccharibacteria bacterium | reverse complement strand
TTTAGAGGGGGATTTTTAGTGCTTTGTTTATTTAAAACGAAACCTAGGTTTGGTTTAAGCTATCTCTACGATGAAGTTAGGTTGCTTGTGACCGTTCTTCTTGTAGTAGCGAGACTTTGGCATGTATTTGATAACTGTGACTTTGTCATCATGACCAATTTCCTTGATAGTTGCCTTTACAGATGCGCCTGATACTGTAGGTGTTCCAACTGTGAACTTGCCAGAATTAGAAGTCATAAGAACTTCGTCAAAGTTTACTGTGTCTCCAACCTTAAAATCACCAGCAATTTTCTCAATTCTAAGAGTGTCGCCTTTCTTTGCGATGTATTGCTTTCCGCCTGTTTTGATTATTGAAAAATCCATAGTTCCACTATTTTACTATATTTTCTAGACCTTTGCAAGTTACTCCTCATCGCCATTCTTTGGCTTTTCTAGCAGCTCAGGCTCCATGTCTCCACCTTGCGCGCCGTCGGTTATTTTGTATACGTCCTTGTCTATTTTCTTCAATTCCTTGTATCCAGCATTATAGTGGTTAACAGTGGTTGAGAGGGTGTTGCCTAGCTTCTTATAATACTCCTCATAAGCATTCATATGTTTGCCCAGCTCCTCCACTTTTTTCTGTATTTGTTTCGCACCTTCTTCTATTTGAAAGGCTTTGATACCTGAGAGGACAAGATGTAGATATGCCAATATTGAAGTAGGAGAAACAATAAACACTTTTTGTGTTTGGGCGTATTCGAGCAACTTCTGAGTGTTGATTTTGAGGCGACTCTGCTCCCCTGCTAACAAATCATAATATATTGCCTCACTCGGGATGAACATGAAGGCAATAGGCAAAGTATTCTCTTTCTCGCGTATGTATTTGGCTGTTTCGGTTATACGCATTTTGAGGTCCTTTTTGAACTCCTCGGCATAGTATTTTTTGTCATCATCATTCTCAGCATCAACACAACGTTGATAATTATCAAGCGAAAATTTGGAATCTATTGGTAGTAGTTTGTCTTTGATATGTATCACTGCATCTACTGCTTCACCATTCTCGAACCGGTATTGCATCTCATAATGAGTATTTAAAATATTAGAAAGTATCAATTCCAGCGACCCTTCACCCCAGTTGCCACGCTGTTTTTGATTGGTTAGAACTTTTTCAAGATTGGATAACTGTTCAGTCATGTTGAACACTTGCTTGTTACCCTCTTTTACTTCGGTTAATTCGCGGGTGATCTCGCTAATTAGTTGTTGAGACTTGTCGAATTGATACTTAACATTGTCACGCATGTCACGCTGCTGCTCGAGGAGCTTGTGGTCAATGTTGCGGCCAGTATCTTTTAATTCTTCTTTTAAATATTTTAAATTGAGAAGATTCTGCTTGTTGTCATTACTGATTTTTAATATCAAAATAATCAAAAAGACAAACAAAATAACAAGTATTAACCCTATAATAATGACAGCTGTATTCATGTTCACTATTATAGCATTTTTATGTTTTGTGATATTATAATAAAACTATGCAAGAACAAGTAAAACAAGCAATTAAGGCTGCTATGATGGCCAAGGATGCTGACAAGTTACAAACTATGCGCCTACTCTCGGCTGCTTTTACTAATGAGGCTGTGTCTGAGGCGCGTATCGCATCGGGCAAGTCTGGATCAGATCCACTCACTGATGAGGAGTGTCTAAAAGTTGTTAAAAAATTAGTAAAGCAACGCAAAGACAGTATCGAGCAATTCATCGCTGGAGGCCGTGAGGACCTAGCTGATAATGAGAAGCGTGAACTGGCTATACTTGAGGAGTTGCTTCCTGCTCAGATGTCGCGTGAGGCAATTGTGGAATTTGTTAAAAATAAAATTGCTTCTGAGAATCCAGATGTAGCTAACAAAGGCAAATTCGTTGGTATGGTTGTAAAAGAGATCGGCAGCAATGCTGATGGCGCAGTTGTAAAAGAGGTTGTTGATGAATTGTTAAAGTAAAACTTTAAATAAGAAAAACAAGCGCCGCCCCTCCGGGGCGGCGCTTGTTTTTCTTATTGATTATCACTAGGAATTATTGGCACTTGATACCCTGAATTATTATAATATCCATCTGGTACTGTTGGGGCTTGCAATGGCTCTATTTTCTTTGTGCTGGTGCTCAGGAGTGACCACGAGCCTGGAGCTGGCAATTTGAATGCTTTGTTTGTTGATGTTGCATTAGAATTTATTTTATCTTTTATATTATTTTGAGTGAACCAAGGAAATATAAAACTTATTATTTTTAACAACACAACAATAACCAGAACAAAAGCTGCCCATTTTATTAACTTTTTAAATATATCCAATATTGTGTGCATCATATTATTATTTGTTACAAGCTGAACTCGCCCACAGTCCACGTTTTTGATTTCTTGCGAACTCCTCTAGAGATTTAAATTCTTTTTGATATTTATAAGGCACATTGTATGTATATTCATAAGCGTAACCATTAGCCAAAAGCTTTCTATTTAACATCTCTGCGTTTTCATTATAAACATAAGCGAGCAATCTGCCGTATTTGTCGTACATGTCTTGACTCGGATCAGTCTCTATTGAGACTGCGGCTCCATCTATTTCATCTTTTGTGTATTCGCTAGCCTCTTTGCCGTAACATTCAACTTCGCGTCGTGGGTCAACTGTCTCAGGGGTATTAATTCCTAACAATCTTACTCTGTAACCCTGATCTCCTTTTTGTATATCTATTGTATCACCATCAACAACATGGGTAACGGTGTAGCCTGTATCCGTGTAGTTGATTTTATCTTTACCTGTTATGTCTATATTTTTGAATTTACCTACATCAAAGAATTCTGTAAAGATGGCTATTATTATCACACCCAAGAGTAATGATAAAAATTTTGGATTAGAAGCGTGACTAGCAGACATAAGGATTATGTAATTTGTTATTAATTTGTCTAATACTGTATATTAAAATTATTATAGATATTATACCAAATTCCACACCCCCTAGTGGCAATATTGTTCCAACAGATGTTCCAAATATACCGCTCAAGAATGCGCCTCCACAACTTGCACAATGTGAACCTAGTATCGCAAGCATAGACGCACTACCTATTTTGTGTGAATTTTTTAAAATATTTTTTTCTATTTTGTACAAAGTTATAATCGCTGTGACTAGATATG
>CAZGVC010000001.1:62335-64921 GCA_964529065.1 uncultured Candidatus Saccharibacteria bacterium | reverse complement strand
TTCTTCACCAAGGGATCATTTATTTTCGGCTTATTAGTATTTGGAAAATTGCCGACAAACCAATGAAAATGTAACATGTCGCTTCGAGTGGTGGGTAGCTATGTAGTATCTGATTAATTATATTTAAATTAACGTCATAGAAATAACCAAAACCAATTAGGCCTGTGTTAATCGCTGCTGCTAATACTAGATAACGAGATGTTTTCTCTAAGCGAAACATTACACATATATAATACTATTTGTATTGATATATTTGGTTGTGTTTATACACAGGTCTGATGTGAATATGATTATTTTTTATTTAAAAAATTAATTATTGTAAACCAAGATACAAACAAAGTTACGAAAGCAAAAACAAAAGGAGACTTAACACCTACAAACGATGCAGCTACTCCCGCTACAGTAGGCACAACACCCTGAGACAGTGCGCCTAGGGATCCGTTAATGCCAAGAGCAAGACCTTGTTTTTCTTTTGAAACTTTTGAACTTAATAATGCTCCGAGATTAGACATAGATATACCTTGCGGTATAGCAATTATTGGCAATAACAAATACTGGGCCAATAGATTAGGCATAAAGGGTACAGCTAGAACTGCCATCGCTACTGCTGGTATTGTGTATTTGAGAACGTTTTCTGGTTTCCATCTGCCAGAAATTATTCTCAATATAACCATTTGTGTAAATATTATACATATACCAATAGCCGCAAAATAAGTACCTAGACCAGCTTCACCTATTTTGTATCTATCAACCATATACAAACCAGAAAAAGAAGTGAAAAAAGCAAAACCTAAAAAGTAAAAGAAATTAGCCGTATAAAGTGGAGATACATCTATATCCTTAAAAGCATTACTTATGTTCGTTATTGCTTTGAGTGGTGTTAGTTTTTTTATCTCTGCACGATTCTCATGATGTGTTTCTTCTAAAAGAATTCTTACAGAAACAAAATTAAGCAAGCCGAGTACTCCAGAGAAAAAGAATGGTGCGGCAGCTGAACCAAAATGATGAGCTATGAATCCCCCGAGTGCTGGGCCAACTATAAAACCAATCCCAAAAGCCGCACCTATGAGGCCAAAGTTTTTAGCTCTGTTTTCTGGTGTAGAAATATCAGCTATGGTTGCCTGAGCAATACTAAAATTCGCCCCAGCGAACCCTCCGATTAATCTGCTTACAAAAAGTAGTACAAGTGATTTTATAAGAATACTAATTCCGAATAGAATATTAGATATAGCGAGAACGAATACACCAATAGAAAGCAATTTTTTTCTCCCATACATATCTGACATTTCCCCCAAAACTGGAGCTGCTAAAAATTGAACTGTTCCATATGCTGCAGTTGCTAGACCTGCAATTGTGAACCAGTATTTCTGGTCAAAGTTTCCTAATAGAAATGAAGTAGAAGTCGGGTCAGTAAAAATAACAGACACGATAGGTATTACCATACCTATGCCTATCATATCTAACATCAGAGTGAAGAATAATATTGCCAGAGTGTATTTTTTCATAATAAAGTTTTGATATTATAACATACAAGTTTTTATTCTATTTTTAGATTATACTTGGCTATATGATAGCCAACCTTAAAGAAAAAGTTCAGAAGCATTTAAGACATATTACAACGATCACTTTTTTTATAGGATTCGCTTTTGACATGTTTCTCTTGCCAGATGTTAATGATTCTCTATCTCGATATATAGGTTTCGTTTATATATTCTTGATGGCGGTTTTTATTGTTCTGCGTATTCGTCTACAGGATATTAATAAAAACAGCAAATTAATTCTAAATTCAATCACGGCTTTGACATTGGGTGTTGCTTATTTGTCCGGTTCTGCTCTGTCATTTGTTTTCGTTTATGCTTTTCGTAGCGCTGACCTACTTGTTAGTTGGCCACTCTTTATAATTTTATTTGTTTGTATGCTAATTAACGAATTAGTATCTAATATAAGATGGAGATTAATAGTTGATATTTCTGTTTTTATAGTGTCACTCACTTTTTATACATTATTCAACTTGCCATTTTTGTTAAACAAACAAAATGATTTGATATTTTTCCTGGGCCTAGGACTTTCATTTTCTATAAGTTTTTCTTTTATAAAGTTAATAACTCATGTATCTAAAAAAATAAACCCTATCACTTTGCATTTCATATCAATATTGATTCCAAGTCTTATAGGTGGACTTTATATTCTTAATTTGATGCCAGCTGTACCTCTTTCTATCAAAAACTCAAATGTGTATCATTATGTTCAAAAACAAAGTACTGATTATTACGCCCTGAAGGAAGTCAGAGATCAGAGTTTTCTAGATAAATTTAAATACCCTGTTTATTATGTAAATGCAACTAATACGACTCTGTATTTCTTTGCTGCTGTGCGTGCGCCTGCTGCATTGACCGCGCCTATCTCTCATGTGTGGGAGTATTATAATTCTAATACAAAGTCTTGGGAGACCAGGAACAAGTTAACTTTTAATATTTATGGTGGTCGCCAGGATGGGTATCGTGCCTATTCCAATATTAATAATGCCGTACCAGGCAAATGGCGAGTCACAGTTAAGCTAGACAACAACAGAATAATCGGTAGATA
>CAZGVC010000001.1:45361-62235 GCA_964529065.1 uncultured Candidatus Saccharibacteria bacterium | reverse complement strand
CAGGCAAATGGCGAGTCACAGTTAAGCTAGACAACAACAGAATAATCGGTAGATATACTTTTAATGTTCAGAATTCCACTTCTATCCCCCTCGCAGAGGTAAAACTGTAATTCAGTAGCTTTATTCTTTAAAATTATATAGAATAGGCTTATGTTTAATCGAGTTTTGGCTGTTTTGGTTTTGTTTGGAGTTGTTTTTGGTATTTGGCTCGGGCAAGATGACCATATTAAATACTTCTATTCTGCAAGGGAGGCGATAGATAATAATCAAATTATAGAAAATATCTCGACTGGAGATATAGCAACGACGACTCTTTTGGATATTTTTGTTGACAATGCGACCAGTACAATTGCTAGTGGTACAGCAACTACAACAGATGAAATTAAAATAAAAACACACTCTTATATCGAAATCATTAACAGCTGTGGTCCGCATTTCAATGGATCAGGATGTGTGAATCTCAGATCAGGTCCAGGAACTACATACCCGACTGCCCTAGCGTTACGTAACGGTGTGGTACTCAAGACATCTGGATCGGTAGACGCAGAAGGTAGAACTTGGTACAAAGTTGCTTTTGATGAGTGGATACGTTATCCAGATAGACTAGGCAAAGATTTGTATGTTGCATCTGATTTTGTGAAACTAATACAAGTCCAGGGTCAATCAGAGATAAATTCAACCAGCACCAATAAGAAGATTGTTGTAGATCGCAGCGAGCAGACTTTGTACGCATATCAAGGTTCTGAATTATTTATGAAAGAGAAAGTCTCAACTGGTTTGCCTGACATGCCTACACCACGAGGATCTTTTAAAATATTCAGCAAGCTGCCAAGCAGATATATGCAAGGCCCGCTCCCTGGTATTAGCGATCAGGAGTATGACCTCCCTGGAGTGCCGTGGACTATGTATTTTACAGCCGAAGGTGCAGCTATACATGGCGCTTATTGGCATGACAAATTTGGACAGGTTTGGTCACATGGATGTGTGAATCTACCAATAGACAAAGCAGAAGAGTTGTACAAGTGGGCTGATATTGGGACCAGAGTTATAGTTCAAGATTAATTATGAATGACACGCTATTAGAAAAAGCGATTGTTAATGTTAATGATATTTTGAATATATGTATTAATCATGACCAATCTCGCCGCTCGCTGGTTGTTTATGATAATGATTTTGGATTAACTCAATTACTTACTTCTGCTTATAAGTCAGTTCTCACTAATAATGCTGATTTTGTTGATTTCAATAGCAAGACTCGCGAGGAGATAATAGACCTATTTAACTCCCTACAAAAAGACGACCTCGTTGTTTTGATTCAGTCAACCAATTTTCTTTTGAATGAATTCCGAATCAGATTGCATCTGTTCAACCTTGGCTTGCGTGTCGTCGAGCATATGCATTTGGCCCGCAACGATGAAAGTGTCTGGGATGTGTATGTTAATTCACTTGAATATGACAAAAATTGGCTACCAGTTATTGCTCCCAAATTAAAGTCAGCATTAGATCAATCTAAAAAGCTAAGAATCATCTCCGGAGATGCGCAATTAGAGGTAAATGGAAAGTTGGAAGACGCCAAGCTAAACATAGGAGACTATACAGGCATGATTAATATTGGAGGTACATTCCCTATTGGAGAGGTATTCACTGAGGCTGAGGACTTTTCTGCTATGAATGGTTCATTCTATGTTTACGCTTATGCTGACAAGAATTTTAATGTGCAGATGCATGAGCCATTCATGGTCACAATTAATAATGGCCTTATTATTTCCTGTGCGGACAACACCCCGGCAGACTTCTTAGATATGATCGAGTTAGTTAAAAGTTATGAACGACCATTAATCCGAGAGTTAGGTTTTGGACTTAACAAGGCCATAACAAAAGAGAGGTTCTTGTCAGATATAACGGCTTTCGAGCGCATACTTGGACTTCATTTTTCATTAGGAGAAAAACACAGTGTATATAAAAAGGATGGCATAACTACAAACAAAACCAAATTCCACATCGATATATTCCCTGTTGTAGATGAGGTCTATGCAGACGATGTTTTAATCTTCAAAGACGGAAGGTATTTAGTTTAGGTAAATTTTTAATATTGACAATATATATAAGAAGTTGTAAATTATATTTAGACTTGTAATTTTGAGGTGCTAAAATGAATTCCAAAATCCTAACACTAACTGGTCCTTCTGGGGCCGGTAAGACCAGTATTGCAAGAAAGCTTCTCGACCTCCTCCCCAACAAAGCCAACATGGTGGTCAGTAATACGACCAGATCTCGTCGTGATTCAGATCTGAAAGGCGAATACAACTATTTAGCTGTACGTGAGTTCGAAGATCTCGAGCGTAACGGCGAATTCATCTGGGCCACCCCGCCATATGATGGTAACCGTTACGGGACGCTTCGCCAATCTGTTCGGGAGGCTGCCACGGCAGATGACTCAATAGGCATCATGATACTAACACCAGATGTGATGCTAACCTTGAGAAGTTATCTTTCCGAACTTAACACAGGTACGAAACACATCCCTGTTTTCGTTTATGCCCCAACACAGATGTTGTCTGACAGGTTGATTGGTCGTGGTCAGTCGCCTGATTCCATCAAGGCTAGGCTGAGGCAAAGCGCAAACTGGGAGGAGTTGTGTAGAAGTTCAGCGACACCATTTCATTTCCTTCGAAATACTAGAAGCATTGATGATGCTGTGGCCTCAGTCATGTCAAAGTTCTGATATTCTTTGCTTCAAAAAGCCGCCACTCGGCGGCTTTTCGTTTTTTACAATAACTTAGATTTAGTGATAAGCGTTTCTATTCTTTCTGCTAAGTCCCACGTATCTGGTCTCTGAGACGTAGCGTCTAGATCTTCAAGGAGACTGTCAATTATTCCTTGTTTAAGTGAATTAGTAACCCCCCCATTTTTTATACAGCATTAGCGATAAGTCTAATTTTTTCGGTGCTGACTGCGGTGAGGATTCCATAATTAATATTCTATGTTTATAGGCATAGATGCAGATGCGTCATATTGCGGGTCTCCTGAGGGGTTATCTTTTCTTAATATTAAAGTTGCTGGCCCTATGTAATCTTGAGGTAGTCTAACGTCAGCTTTAAATGTAACTAATTCTGATGTCATCCAATCTTTTGTTGCTATTGCTGGTCCCTGCCATAACACTTTACCATCCTTATCGAGCACATCAATTGGGAAGACACCTTCAAAATACCACCCCGCCGCTTGCCCAATAACTGAAAATTCTTTTCCTACAACAGCATCAGGGTAAGGCGTGTCCACTATTATTTTTTCCTTAGTTGTATTTTTGTAAGTTAATGAAGGTTGAGGAATATTTGGAACCTCAATTTTCTTTTCTCTAGTGTATACACAGAAAGCGACAGAAAGTAAAATCACAATTAGTATTGTCAAAATAGTATACTTTTTCATAGTATTAATTATACACTTATTTTAATAATTATTCCTACTATTTTAATTATTTAAGGTATAAGAAAAATCTATTCTTCCACCAATTCCCTACAGTAAAACCGACAACTGTACCAATAATGGCTCCTGCCACAAACTCAGAAAACCAGTGTATGCTAAATGATATTCCTATACCAATATAAAAAGCATACAAAATACTAAACCATTTTAAAGTGGGTTTCTTTTTATTAAGTAACATAACTAATGTTGTAACTGTAGCAAATGCGACTGTGGTGTGCGATGAAGGCCATCCCCAGAAAATTCCATGTTCCCAGAACCCAAAATTCCAATTACGACTCTGATCCATTGTAATATTTAGAAGGTTTGGTTGCACGCGCCCTGTCAAAGATTTGTAAACCACAGAAACAGTCCACCCTATAATGGCGGCTTGAGTAATAGCCCACCCGTATATACTGATTATTTTATTTTTCTTTACAGATCCGTAAATAACTAGTCCTAACATCAAAAGTACAGGTAGGAACATTCCTATTATGACAGCAGGAAAGAAAATTTTGTTTAATAACTCTCCTCGAACAGCGAGAAAGTATTGCCAATCAAATCCGAACAGAACTATTATTGCAGTAATAGAAATGGCTAGTACGTGCCACAAAATTTTACTACCAGTGAATGAAGTAATAAAATTAACCGCAAGTGATTTTATAAAGTCTTTAAACATGTACATTGTTGGCTGCCGGAATAAGAATCGAACTTATATTAACTGGACCAGAATCAGTTGTCCTACCATTAGACGATCCGGCAATGGGAACATATTATCACAAATCGAGATCTTTTTAAACTTTCAAATACTTTCTAACGGCGAGGGCTGACGAGATACAAGATACAGTTATTCCACACAACAATAAGATAAAGAATAACGAGAACACATTGTCTTTGTAATAAGCAAATATATTGAACCCTTCGAAGAATACTGTGGTTTTTTCTGATATCCAAAGTGTTGCCGGATAACATAGTACGACTGTTATGAGACTAGCTATGAGGCCGTATATGGCTGATTCTACTATGAATGGGCCTCGTATATAGAAGTTAGACGCACCTACTAACTTCATAACTGATATCTCGTCACGGAATACGAATATTGCTAATCTAACAGTATTGTAAACTATCATAACTGACATCAACATGAATATGACAGTGAGTATAAAGCCAATATTACTCAACCAATCAACGATATTCGTTAATCTGTCTATGCTTGTTTTTATATCTGAATAGTTAATAGAGTCAACAGAAGACGAAGCGTTGCCTAGCAGGTTATTGCTGTTTATTTTATTAATTATATCGTCATACAGATCTGTATCCCTTGCTTTTACTGACAAGGTTGCACCAAAAGGATTAGTGTTTAATTCATTGAGCGCCTCCATAGTCACTTGATCATTCTGATGTTTAGTTTTAAAGTCATTTAGAACTTCTTCTTTTGATGTGTATATTACTTTTTCTACCTCAGCAAGTTTTTGTATTGTATTTTTTACAGTTGTAATGTCCGACTCTTCTGCATCCGGTTTGAAATATATACTAATGTCCACTTTTGACTTGATCTGGTCTACAGAATAATTGAATACAGAGTTAAAAAGGAATAGACTGGCTACCAATGACAAGGTGATGGTTAAAATAAAAATAGAAGAAAGAGACACAGTTCTATTCCTATAGAAACCAGTTAACCCTGCTGCTAAGATTCTTTTAAATAAAGTCATATTAAATTATATATTTACCGGATTTGTCATCACGAGTTATCTTGCCCTTATCTACAGTTATAACACGTTTACCGAGGCTGTCTATTACACCTTTGTTATGTGTTGTTAGTATAACAGTTGTACCCAGGTCATTAATCTTTTTAAAAATCTGCACAATATCATAAGTGTTAACAGGGTCTAGGTTACCTGTCGGCTCGTCAGCGATAATTATGTCAGGACGATTCACGATGGCACGTGCAATGGCTACGCGTTGCTTCTCACCACCGGAGAGTTGTGAAGGAAAATGATGCATCTTACTTTTAAGATCAACAAGATCCAGAACATGTGGTACATCTAACTTAATATCCCTATCGCTTTTCCCAGCTGCTTCCATTGCGAAGGCTATGTTCTCATAAGCTGTTTTGTTAGGAAGAAGTCTAAAGTCTTGGAACACTACACCTATTTTGCGGCGATAGTCATTGAGGTCTTTACCACTTAATTTGTGTATATTGGTACTGTGATAAGACACTTTTCCTGTAGTCGGTGTTTCTTCGGCTAGGAGTAGCTTGATAATAGTTGTCTTTCCGGCACCTGAGTGACCTACTATACTTACCAGCTCACCCTTTTCTATGTTTAGATTAATACTGTCTAATATCTTTATGCCGTTATATTCTTTCGAAACGTTTTCAAAGTAAAGCATATATTGATTATAGCCCTTCTTCGGCATCAATGAAAGCCTGTATGTCCCCACGCTCCAAAACGCCTTCTGTATCGGTAGTTTCTATGCTTGTGCGTACGTCTTTTACTAATTTGTATGGGTGTAATACATAATTACGTATTTGATTGCCCCATTCTATTTCTGTGGTTTTGCTAATTTGTCTACCTTCTATTTCTGCTTTTCTTTTTTCTTGCTCTAACGAGAACAATTTCGCTTGCAGTATTTCTAATGCTTTTTCTCTATTTTGTTCCTGGCTTCTCTCTGTTGCTATGTGAACAGCAATGCCAGTAGGCTTGTGTACAATCCTTACAGCTGTCTCTCTTTTGTTCACATTCTGTCCCCCAGGGCCACCTGCCTTTGCAAATGATATATCTATGTCGGTTGGAGGTATTTCTATTTTGTTAACTTCATCAACAACTGGTAATACTTCAACCAAAGCGAAACTTGTGTGGCGTTTTGCTGCTGCATTGAATGGAGATATTCTAACCAGTCTGTGCACACCAGATTCATTGCGTAGTGCGCCATATACACCGCTGCCGTCTATTTCAATTGTTATATTTCTCACACCATTTTGATCGTTATGATTGACGTGAAGTATCTGATATGTCCAGCCGCGTGTCTCTAGATATTTTTGATACATACCATAAAGCATCCTCGCCCAATCCTCACTGTCATCGCCACCGGCCCCTGCGATTATGGTTAAAATAGCAGGACCTTTGTACAAAGCTTTCTCGCCATCTCTTCTTGCTTTTAATATTTTTATTTCTTTTATTATCTCCTGTGCCTTATCTTTGTCATTCCAAAAATTACCATCATTCATCAATGCTTCTAACTCAGCTATTTTGTTTTCTATTTCCAAATTACTTTCTGTCATAAAATGTCTATATATAATAACATAAAATATCTAAGAGGCTTGCGAGAGCAAGCCTCTTTTTGTTTTCATTTTATTACTCCGAAAAATAGTATTCACGAACTGGGCATTTACCATCAACGTCACAAAGATTAGCGAAAGGTCCCCTTAGTGGTTCGCAGTCGCATGAAGACGCTTCTTTTTTGAACCCTAGGCCAGTCATCAGCGGGCAAGGTGCATTAGAAACACCACCGTAGTTTGCGTAAAAAGTAATTTGTCTCAGAGTTGCTTCTGACATTTCTGACTCCTGTGATGTGCATTTGGTTTAGCTGGCTAACTGAACCTCTAGAACTTAATTATAACAAAAATATACAGGTATAACTAGTGATGTGCTTCTTCGCGAACAAGAAGGCTGTAGTACACAGTAATCAAAGCTGTGAACACTACGGCTTGCACTACTCCAACCAGTATTCCCATCCCCATCCAGAGAGCTGGCACACCGATAGAAAGCGCCCCCAAAAGTATTATCATCAGCACCTCATGAGCAAACATATTTCCAAAAAGACGAAGCGAAAGAGAGATGACTTTTGCCACTTCACCGACAACTTCTATTAGTCCAACAAAGAAATGTATTATGCCGAGCATCCCTTCACCAAAACTTTTCTTAAATCCGTTGATTATAGGTGCAACTTGTATAAAATGTCCCAAATGGCTAAACAGACCAGCTTTTTGTATTGATACAATGTGAACAACTACAACTGCAGCCAAAGCGAGAGCAAAAGTCGTATTAAAATCAGCAGTAGAAGGTGTGAACATGTGATGCTCGTGCCACTCCA
Source organism: uncultured Candidatus Saccharibacteria bacterium (assembly GCA_964529065.1). Taxonomy (GTDB): domain Bacteria; phylum Patescibacteriota; class Minisyncoccia; order Phycocordibacterales; family UBA5272; genus JAUPVO01. Next base: position 54,681 of record CAZGVC010000001.1, on the reverse strand, counting down.
ATCCATTAATTATCGGAATAAGAGCAGACAGATTCGAGAATAATATAAAAGCAAACACAGATCCAACATAAGGCAACAAGGTCAAGGCTTTCTCTCTACTACCTACTATTTGGGCGATGAATCCTACTAGAAATTCAACTATCAATTCTGTTATATGTTGTGTAAAGTTTGGCATCATTTTGAATTTGGATACCTTGAATGCAAGGAATATAAAAACAAACATTGCCAAAAAAGCCATCATTGTGGACGAAGTTATTACAAATGGCCCAAATGAGAATAATTCATGAGGGTGTATGCTAGGTATATCTTGTTTTATTTGTATTAAATCTAGTAATTTGTCCATAAAAGTTCAAATATTATATCAAAAAAACTCCTTTTTTGCTATTTATACTTTAAACACCGCCTTGTCTCTGAATTTGTAATATAAATACAATCCGTACACAACGGTAAACATGGCTATGAAGGCTTTGTAATCTACCCAGGCACCAGTGTGCAGATTCCTTCTTACTATTTCGTTTAGAATACCAAAAATAAGAAATATAACTCCCCAGTTGTACGAGAGCTTGATCCAAGTCTGATTATCTAATGTGAATATATGAGAAAACATTTTTTTGATTGCAGGTTTTTTAAAATAAGCCGATATCATTATTATCCCCGCGACAGCAAGATCATACAAAGTGTCACGTATTTGTAAAAAGTTTGGATTATGGAATCTTATAGTAAGCCATCCGAAAAGAGTTGTCTCAAGACATATAAACAAAGCTAAATAAGGTATACGTTTATCTTTTAAAACTACATATACTGTAAAAATTATAGTCAGGACAACCAGAAGTGCTGTGGACTTATAAAAGTTATGCCAAATTTCAAAACTTACAAGGAATGCAATTATTGGTATAAATTCAAAAAATATTTTTGCAATCAGACGTGTATAGGAGATTAGTTTTTTCATTTTGATTTAGTATACTAGAGAGCATGGAAAAACACGAACATACTACACACATTAAAAACTTGCCATACATAGGCGTGATCATACCTTCAGTCATAATTGGAATTTTTATTTTGGCTGGGGCTTTTGTATTGCGTGGTGGTAACAATAATACTGAATTCGTAGACCCTGATAAAATATTTATGGGACGAGATTTCAAGCCAGAAGAATTCCTAAAAGGATCTGTTAAAAATAAAGTTATCTTTTTGGAGTACTCGGATACCGAGTGTCCATTCTGTAAGAAATTCCACGAAGAATCTACTTCTAAAATAGAATCAGATGCCAAGTATAATGATGTAGCAATGGTATATCGTCATTACCCTCTTCCATTCCACACCAAGGCACCAAAAGAAGCCGAGGCGACACTTTGCGCTCGCGAATTAGGAGGACAAGAGGCTTATAAGAAATATATAAATACAATATTCAGTGTGACTCCTGCGAACAATGGCCTAGATGAAAAAGAGTTACCTAATATAGCTTCTACTGTTGGCTTAGATGTCGCTAAGTTCAATACATGTCTATCTAGCGGTAAATATGCACAACAAGTTCAAGATGACCTAAGTGATGGTAATGCAGTCGGTGTTAGCGGAACCCCACACTCTCTTGTAATGGTTAAAAATGGTGATCAATATCGCATAATCGCTCGCATCGAGGGCGCTCGTGATTATAAGTATGTTTCTGCTGTGCTAGATCAAGTTCTAAAGATGGTGAAGTAATACAAGTCATAATTCTCTAAAATAGAAAATTATAAAAACAACTAGTGCGGCCACTTCGTGGCCGCACTAGTTGTTTTTATAACCCCAATTCTACTTTCAAGTCCTCAGGACACTCCCACGGTGGGTCGAATGTTAATTCTACTTGGCATTCACCTTTTTCAAGTTCTGCAATGTTGTTCTCGATGTCCTCTATCATACTGTCTACGAATGGGCACATTGGCGAAGTCAGAGTAATAGTAATTTTAATATATTCATACACCCCTAACTCCTCGAAATATTCACCTATTTCTATATCTCTTACCAATCCAAGCTTAACAATATCAAAACCTAACTCTGGGTCTATGACATTTTTTAATTTCTCAATTATTATTTCTTTTGTTAAATTACCTTGCATATTCCATTATCTACTTTATATATTCTGTTAGGATTTAATTTCTCTACCTCTTTTGAGTGGCTTACGAGCACAACAGCAGAGCCATTCTCGCGCATATGATTAATCACTGAATACACTTTTTCAACAGCGTTTTTATCTACGCCACTATCCGGCTCATCGAGGAAAATGTATTTTGGATTGAGTGCCAAGATGTGCATCATATCAGCCTGTTTCTTCTGCCCGCCCGAGAATCCTACATTTAGATCGCGCGACAACAATTCAGTGTCTAAGTCGAATTTTTTACAATCTTCGATTAGCTTATTTTTAAAATCAGAAACAGACACTGGAGACTGATTCAGATTCTTATAAGCTTTGTACAAAAAAGAAAGTGTCGAAATACCCTCTATTTCTGGTATATGTTGCATACCAAAATAAAATCCTAATTTCGCCATATCATCAACTTCTAATTCAGTAATATTTTTATCATCTAAAACAATTTGGCCAGACTTTATTTCATACCCAGGATATTTAAAAATCGCTTTTATTAGAGATGATTTACCGCTACCATTCTCGCCTTCTATTAGAATCAATTCTTTTGATGCAACATCAAAATTAGCTTGAGTGATAATCTCAAGTTCGCCGTTATATACATTCAAATTCTTAATCTCTAGCATTTTATTTTAAATTTTTAATAGCTTCTTCAAGGGCATTATAACACAGGAGTGCACATGCAGCGCGCGAAGGACTAACTTGTACGCCCAGCATGCTGTACACATCTCCTGGCATAACCTTTTTCATATCGCTAACAGTTTTACTATTGAGATACTCGGTCATCATACTCATTCCGGCTTGTGACAATGCACAACCTTCACCTAAGAAGCTAGCCTTTATAATATTTCCATTTTCTATCTTTAGGAATAATCTGCCATTATCTCCACATGATGGATTGCGTCCATTTCCAATACAAGTATGATCAATCATCTCCGTCTTATTTCGAGGATTTTTAGCATGATCCAATATGTTATCCATGTATAATTCATCCATAATTATTTCTTTAGTATTTTAACGGCGTCTTTTATCGCTTCGACTAACATGTCGACGTCTTCTCTCGTGTTGTAAAAATAAAAGCTCGCTCTACATGTCGCTTGTACTCCCAATGTCTTCATCGCCAATTGCGCGCAATGATGTCCAGCACGTATTGCTACATTATGTCTTGCTAATATCTCGGCCACATCATGAGGATGCACACCCTCAACAGTGAAGCTAATAATACCTATATTGTTCTCGTTTTTAGAAAGTATATTAACTTCTACCAATTTCCCCAGCTCTACAAAGGCGTAATCTAATATATCTTTTATATATTTGTTCTCATTTAAGATATTCTTGTTTTCTATATATTCAACAGCAGCAGACATGCCTATTATCTCTGCTATACCAGCTGTTCCTGATTCATGGGCACGAACGTCACTCCTGTACGAACTTGTGTCCTCGCCCACCTCCCAGACCATACCTCCTCCGAATGTTACAGGTTGAATATCACGCAATATTTCTCGCTTAACATACAATATGCCAGCTCCAGTAGGGCCGCACATCTTATGCGCCGACATATAAGCTGCATCCACATCTAATCCCCTTACATCAATCTTAATATGTCCTGCTGCAGCAGTTAGGTCACTTATCATTATTGCGCCATACGTATGCGCTGCGCTTGATATCTTCTTTATATCGAAGACATTCCCAGTCACATTACTAGCCAGAGGGCAAGATACAACAAATGTATTTTGATTTATCTTACTCAACATCTCCTCTTCGTTATTAGCTATTACAACTTGCAAGTTATTCCTTCTGGCTAATTCTTGTAACGGCAACAAGTCACTGTGATGTGCATAAGCGGAGACGAGAATTTCTTTTTTATCTTCATTGATTTTCTGCTCAAGCATTCTAGATAATTTGTTACTCGCATCAGTTGAACCAGATGTAAATATTACTTCATCATGCTCAGCATTGAAGAATCTAGCCAGTCTCTCTCTCGCTATATTATATTTTTCTGTTGCCTTCACCGCAGACGAGTACAATCCGCGATCAATATTACTCCTGTATTTAAAGTAATATTCATTCATCGCATTCACAACCACATCAGGAGTGAGCGATGATGCTGCCGTGTCCAAATACACGAGGCTGACCCCGTGTTCATTTTTATAGTTTTCAAAAATTTGAAAGTCTTCTCTATGCATTAATACTTGACATTATAACACAAATGTATCATCTTAACAATTAAGAAATCCAGATACTATCTCATCTTCAGCTTCCTTTTGGCTGAGACCCACCGACTTCATATAGAACAATTTCTCATTATCTATACCGCTAACTGACACTGCGTGTGTGGTTGGGAATGTATCACTAGCAATATCAAGACTTGGCTCTGCATCTACCTCTGCGTTATTATCCAAAATCAAGAACTTGCCACTCTGTTTACCTTCCCCGCTACTTGATTCTAAGCTGCCTAGCGAGCTGCGGTATATTATTCTTCCGGTACCATTAGCAACACCACGAGATTCAATGTTAGTTTTAACATTTTTGTGTTTAGCTATTATCGAGTGATACACATCTGCTACCTCACCATCGTTAACTTGTCCATTTGATTTGATATGTATTTCTATATCATCCTTCGCACTCTCACATGTTACATGCATCATGTTGTTCGTTACATTATGATGAACATATGTGTCGCCTATGCATTTTATTCTGTACACCCCAGGCTCAGTCAAAACAATATCCCCGTGACCAGTAATCACAGTTTCCTCTTTTTTCTCATATGGACTCGCAACTTTTAATCCGTATTTTTGCATTGATATTTGACATTATATCATACAGATTGTAATATGAAAAGTAGTATCAGTAACATCCAGCTCAGAAAGGAGCCAATAATGACAAACGAGATCAACACGTCCGCACTCAAAATGGGAGCCAGGTTCCGCCACAATGCAACTCGGCGTAAGTACAGTTATCAGGGTCAGGAGGATGGGAAAGTCATCCTGGATTCTTTTGATCCACAAACCTACCCAGACATCCTGGTGTCTTGGGACGAGCTTCGTTCTGAATTCCAGGCCTTAGTTCCTGTTGCTCTTGAATTGGATGAGTAAATCTCACCCGGCAGGATTGAAAAGCCACCACTCGGTGGCTTTTTGTTTTGGTTTATTGTAGGATAAAAGTCGGTTAGAATTTTAAACTTTTACCAGGAGGGTTGATAAATAAAATGAGTGTTTCTACCATTAAGGTATGGGAGTACTACTTCTCGACTTTTGGTCTATCAGTAGCACACGGTTACTGTTTGACCAGGGAAGATTGTCTGGCTGTGAAGGAAGGTTTACACTTTGTACCCTCAGAAGATCAGACTTTGATCACTGAAGTACTTGTTGCGGTTATCGACGGGCGATATTATTTGCTCAAGCCGCTTGAAATTACTAAGCCATCTCGAGTTCAACCAGACGGTTGAACTCCACTGCGTATTCGAGTGGTAGTGCGCGGATGATGTCGCCGACGAATCCGCCCACTATTACTCTGTACGCGTCATCACGCGAGAAACCACGACTCATAAGGTAGTGGACCTCCGCATCGCCAATCTTGCCGACTGTCGCTTCGTGCGTAACGTCGGCATTTTTATTTTGTATTTTATTCATAGGCCAAGTATTAGATACCGAGTGACCATCTAATATCAACGCATCACAACCGACAAATGACTTGGTATTGTCTGCTGACTTGGCAACTTGGACGAAACCTCGATAGTTAGACACACCACCATCACGGCTGACACTTTTACTTCTTATCACTGATTTTGTATTTTTACCTATATGCACCACTTTGCTACCAGTGTCTTGATCCTGATCCTTGCCAGCGAACACTATACCCATTGATTCTGATTTGCTATTATCTCCAACCAATATTGATGTCGGGTAAAGCATAGTCACAGCTGATCCCATGTTGCCATTAACCCAATTCACTTCACCATTCTCATATACCAAGGCCTTCTTGGTGTTCAGGTTATAAGTATTCTTAGACCAATTTTCAACACTGATATATTTTGCTTTTGCATTCTTCTTAACTATTACTTCTACGCATCCGGCGTGTAGGCTGCTGGCTGTGTATTTGGGTGCACTACAACCCTCTATGTACTCTACGCTGGCTCCTTCGTCTACAATGATGAGTGTGTGCTCGAATTGCCCTGCTGATGGGGCATTCATTCTAAAATAGGCCTGCAGAGGCATGTTCACCTTAACCCCCTCCGGAACATAGATAAATGTTCCACCGCTCCACACTGCGCCGTGTAGGGCCGTAAAAGTGTGGTCTTTTGCTGGGACGCATTCATTCATAAAATACTTTTGTACAAGCTCGGGGTATTTTTGTACTGCTACGTCCATGTTCTCGAATATCACCCCTTGTTTGGCTAATGAGTCCTTGATCCTGTGATACACAACCCCGGAGTCATATTGTGCACCAACACCACCCAAGTATTCGCGTTCTGCCGCAGGTATACCAAGCTTATCGAACGTCTCCTTGATCTCAAAAGGTAGGTCTGCCCAGCTGCTCTTCTCGCTTACATTTGGATCAATATAATAATTAATATTTTTCAAATCTAACTTAGATAGATCTGGCCCCCATGTCGGTATAGTTGATTGTTCAAAGATTCTTAGCGCTTCTAATCTCTTCTCCAACATCCAAACAGGCTCATTTTTAGATGAGCTAATTTTCCTAACTAATTCTTCACTGATTACACCTTGTAACGACATTTGTATTTGTTTTAATTTACCACAAAATAATAACTTTGTACATACTAGGAACAATTCTTACACAGAGTGTATACATGTACATCAGCAGTAGGGCTATTTTTAAATTTCTTGGATCTGCGTATTGTTTTTTTAATTTGATCAGCAAATACAGCTGCCGAAAAGCTTTCCACCGCTCCACATCTCTGACAGATTATTTGATTTTTAGGAGAATGAGTTGCTATTTCGTATATAAAAGAGTTATTACCATAAGAGTATTTTCTAATTAACCCAGCTTTTTCTAATTCGTTTAGATTTCTATAAATAGTAGATTGATCTACTTCTTTGTTATTGTTTAAACTTTCTGTTATCGCTTGAGCTGAGAGTGGAACTTTTGCTTTTGCAATTTTTAAAAGAATATCTACACGATGCGATGTGACTTTTAGTGAATTATTCTTCAACAAATCTTTTATATCTTCTTTTCTCTGTATTTGCATACTTTTCGTTTATTAGATGGTTTTTTAAGTATATCAGATTTGCAATTTGATTTTTCTTTATATTTTGTTAGAGTAAAAGGCGGAACGGGCATGTCGCCTAAACATAATGGAAAAAGGTAAAGAAATGAACAGACTCTCTGTAATCATTCGTACTGGCATGGTTAATGTTGCTTTCCCTGCGCAAGAAACACCTAAGGTGTTTAATCGTGCAGCAGAAATCACTTTACGAGACGGACGAAAGATTTTCTCTTTCGCTGAAGAACTGAAACATGAGTCGGACGGCTACCAAGTTCTTGGCTCTGAAAACAAGATGACCCCTTACGTTGACGAAACCTTTCACGGGCCACTTTTCAGAGACCTCGAAAGATTCTTCTCAACATCACCAGAGGTTGATTCTGGTTCACCGGCAACGGTAATGAGGGAACAGTTCGAAGAGTTGGCGTCACTAGCAAAAAGGGTCGCCGCTTGGCGTGACGAATACTTCCAGAACTAAAACACAAAGAAATCAAGTTGAGAGGCGCTACGGCGCCTTTTCATTTTTTATATTTAAGCAATAATGCCTCCGCCTGTAACCTCGCCATCACCTCTATAGAAAACAGCGCTTTGCCCAGACACAACACCTTCACCTTCCGAAGTCAACTCACATCGACTTTCTTTTTGATACAGCTTCACAGGGAAAAGTTGTCCATGATATCTGAATCTGACTTGAACTTTGCTACCCTCTCTCACATCAGTTAACCAATTGGTTTGAATGAGCTTGATATCGGTGTGTTTCTCAACTTTTGGTGGAGTGTTCGAGACTAATACCCTATTGAATTCTGCTTGCTTGCCTACTACATAAAAGGGTTTATCTTTGTCAGTTTTCTTGTCTATTCTGAATCCATGCCTCTCACCTATTGTGTACAGAGCAGAACCAAAATGGGTACCTATTGCTTCACCTTGCTCATCTATTACATCACCAGGTTTTAGATTGAGTTCACGAATTAGAAAGTCTTTTACAGATATATCCCCTAACATACATATACCCTGACTATCTTTTTTGTCAGCTACAAAAAGTTTTCTACTTTTGGCCAAGCTTCGGACTTTGCTTTTATTTAATTTACCTATTGGGAAAAGTATTTTTGGAAGTATTTTTTTGTCTATTTGATACAAGAAATATGATTGATCTTTATTTTTATCTCTGGCTTCGTATAGATTCCCATCTTTTATCTCAGCATAATGACCAGTAGCTATGTAGTCAGCTCCATTTTTTATAGCAAAATCATAAAAACCTCCAAATTTTATATATTTGTTACAAAATATATCTGGGTTCGGTACGCGATTGTTTTTATATTCATCTAAAAAGTAATCTATTACTTGTTTTTTATAGTCACTCTCTAAATCTAAAGTTAAAAATGGCACATTAAGCTGAGCGCATATTCTGATTGCGTCCAGTCTATCTTGTTTCCAAGTGCACTCTATGTAATCTGGTTGCCAAGTCTTAATAAACACACCTGTAACATCGTAGCCAGCTTGCTTAAGGAGGTACAGCGAAACAGCACTATCCACCCCTCCAGAGAGACCAACAAAAACTTTTTTCTTCTTTTTAAAAAAATTAGCTAGCATTCATTAATTTCTTATACACCTCAACGAGGGCGCGTGTATCGGCCAAGGCCGTATGAGCACGTTTATTGTCTACTTTGAAAAGTTCGCAAAGCGCACGCAAGGAGAAGCTTTGGGCTTGGGGCACGTCATAAAGTCTAGCGAAAGCAATCGAAATAGTGTCTAATTTACCGTAATGCATCTGACTCTCAACACCAGTATTCTCGAAAGCTCGCTGCACAAAAGCATAATCAAAAGTTAAATTATGAGATACAAAAGTTGCTGATTGTGTGACCTTGGCGAACTCTTCCATTGCTGCACGCAAGTCAACAGCAAACATCCAATCAACTTCATTATAACCATTAACACGCAGAGCCTCCTCCTCAGCCAAGTCAGGCCTTGTCA
>CAZGVC010000001.1:43601-45261 GCA_964529065.1 uncultured Candidatus Saccharibacteria bacterium | reverse complement strand
TCTATGTATCCTACGCGCTTGTTGAATTCTTTTCTCATTGCGGCTATTACATCCGAAGTGTCAGATTCTGGTAAAAAGAAATAAGTGTCCGGGAACAAGTAGCCTTCATTTCTTTTTGCCTCGACTAGGAACTCATCTTTGTTAACATTTGGCAATCTACCGACTACACGTTCAGCAATGTCTTCTGCTGTGAAGCCTTCTGGTATTGTTATTGAGACTGCTGGTACGTCGAATTTACCTGTTGAGAACTTTTGAATTATGCCAACAAGACTAGCTGGCTTATCGAATATATACAACCCCGCTGCTATTTTCTTGTCTTTCTTAACAAGTGACATATAAGCGCGCATCAGAAGTGGTGATTTGAGATACCCATCTTCTTTCAAATCTTGAGTGATTTGATATATATTAGATCCACTCTTTACTTCGAACACTTCGTTAACTGGGAAATTTGTTGTAGGTATAAAAATATAGCCGTACATTATAGCCAAAACAATAGCTATAATTATGTACTCCATTATTCTTATAATTCTAATATTTCTTTTCATTAAATTGGTAGGTTATTTGGTGCGTCACCTTTTACGCTGTCTACTCTGCGTATGCCTGGTGTTGTAGCAGTAGCACCAGGTAAGTGCCAGAGTGTAGCCAACTCTTCTAAATTTAAAACGAATGCATTATCCGCATGCGGATGATGTGTTGGATAAAAGAATCCTTCCCACATTATACGACCTATTTTTCTAAAACCCAATGACTTTGTAAACAGTGCCCAGTCCCACCAGTCATCTATGTCCACAAAACTTCTCGGCTTGCTACCTTTGTTACGAGTTTCTATGTGTGGATAGAATGCTTCACGTTCAACATATGCCTCAAAGAATTCTTCTTTTCTCCAAGGTCTTCTTCTTTTCATAAAATCTTGCCAATCATAATCATAAGGGTCAGCAGGAGACAATCCAAAACTATTAAAGCCTGGCGCCGAGAAATGTTTAGGAACATTCAATATGGATTGTATATTCTGAGCGTTAAATGACCCAGGTGCCGCGATGTATACAACACGCATAGCGCACAACACTGCAGGCTTAGCGGCCTTGCGTAGTATTAATTTGATCTCATTCTTCTCTTCTTCTGTCAGATCATTATCTTTTTTGTCTGACCCTTTGTCATCTTGCGCATACAAAACAGGCACTTCTTCATCTATAAAAGATCCATCTTGTTGCTTAACTTTTTTAGTTTTAGTTTTCGGATTACCATAATCATCCAACACCTGATCTCCTTTTTTATATTTAGGTTTTGTTTTTCTAATGCTATTGAGTCTCAGTTTAACAAGATCAGAAAATGTTATATGAGAATGATCCGTTTCGTTAATATAAAATCCTGGGAACTTTTTATTATTATAATTGCTCTCATCTTGAACCATAATCTGATACCAAGCATATTCGCCTTTTTTAAGTGAGCCGAACCACTCTAATATGGGCGTGAGCGGATCATGCTTGAACTCTTCTTTTGGATCTTTGTCCAAACCAAAATCAACATATGTCTTCATTGGTAGTGGATCATTTTTAATCTTAACATCATCTATTTTCTTTTCTTTGTCACCGTCTTTTATAGTGAATTTACTTGATAAGAAATAATCAGAAGCCCACATACCTACGCCATTTTTTGGAGA
>CAZGVC010000001.1:30541-43501 GCA_964529065.1 uncultured Candidatus Saccharibacteria bacterium | reverse complement strand
GCCATCTCTGTGGCTTGAGGTGATTTGAATATCTCTCTTGGGAGCTTGATCTCTAACAGTTTCCAATCCAAGTCGTCTAAATGTTTTTGATTTGCATACAACAACCAAAACTTCCAAGTCCATAAACACAGAAGCAGAAAACATGAGATATAAATCAAAAATAAAAATATATCTAAAGCAATTTGCATTGCTTATAAGTATAACAATAATTCTGCGATTATTGTTTAGTATTTAACACTATGCAAGTGTATAAAGTCCTGCTGAATTCTTTTTAAAGAATTTTGGATTCTGTAGATTTACTACTATTGTGTTAGGTTTTACTTCGCGCAAAGCTAGCACCTTGTCTATGATGTCTTGTTTGGACATAGCAGAACCAGTCTCTTCTAATACAACTTTGATAAGATCACGAACAACTCCACCAGTATGACCCCAATCTTTTAATCCATACATACCGCGTCCAACTAAGATAAATCTTTTATCTTTGATTAACTCGTTGTGACATGTCGCAACATGAGCTTTTTTATTGAATGTAGAATTAATCTCTTTTGCTACATCACGGAAATGCATAGGTTTGCCCTCACGTCTTAATATTAAATACGCATAATCCTTGATACCGCGAGCCTTAACAGCTGAACTTGATACATGTCCCCACTCATTCATAGGATTCTTCGCAATTACTTTTGATATAGAAAGATATCTCTTGATAATCTCACGATTCTCCTTGTACTCAGCTGCAAGAGATGACAAATCAGACACAAACCTAGAAACAATCTCCTCCTCCTTCACAAGTTCGTCCTTGCTTACATTTTTGTGCAAGTTACTAAGAGCGTTATGCACTTGTTTTGCTACCTCATCATCAACGCTCCATCTGTGGTCAAAATTATCATCCTCTTTGTGCTTTTTAAATTTACCAGACAAAGTCATAAAGAAGTTAATATGATTGTGAACAACCTCGTCATTAGAAATATGCTCCATTAATATTTTCTCAGGTACTATTGAGCCAAGCTTCTTAACAATAACAGACAACTCCTCAAAAATATTCTCTGCCTCTTTGTAGTCTTTTGATTTTTGTATAGCGCCAATTGCAAAGTTCTCGATCTGGCGAACACGCTCACGAGTAATACCATACTCGCGTCCAATAGACTCAAGAGTATTCCTCTCTTTAGATTCTAGACCGTAACGCTTTGTAATAACCTCGCGAGTGCGTGGATTCAGTGCATTAAGTAACTTTTTCGAAACCGCTTTTGGTTTGAATGATAGTTGGACTGTTGACATACTTATATTAAAGGCATTTGTATAATTGATATTATTGTACTATAAAACCCATTTTTCGTCAAATCACTATATTTACAAGCTTATTTTTTATGGTAATTATCTTTTTTGGCTCAGTTGTGACGAATTTTGACCATATATCAAGGGTTTTGATTTTAGAAAGCAACTCATCTTCTGGCATATCTTTTGCGACAACTATATTCCCCCTTAATTTACCATTAACCTGAATTACAACAGTAACTTCATTTGCTGTTAATTTGTCCTCATCATACTCAGGCCAAGGTCTCGTAACATATTCCTTTGCAGACTCTGGTGCAAAAGGTGCGAGTATTGTCATGAATTTGTCATATTCATCTTGAGATAGGCCGTTACTCTCTAATTCATTTAGAAGTATCATCATTTGAGATATAGCTGTATTGAACTTGAATTCCTCTATATCCTCAGCAACCTTCTTTACTGTTTGATGAATTATATTCTCATTCTTACAAGCAGAGCCGATTCTCGTTTTTAACTTATTAACTCTTTCTAAAAATCTCTGCACACCTATAATAGATTTTGAATCCCAGACACCTGTTTGACCGAATGGGCCCATGAACATCACATACATACGTGCCACATCTGTGCCATATTCTCGTATCACATCATCAGGATTAATCACATTGCCCAATCTTTTACTCATCTTGACTCCACCTTCACCGAGAACTAGACCCACTGTCTCCAATCTTTTGAACGGCTCTATTGAATTAACAAGACCTAGGTCGTACAGGAATTTGTGCCAGAACCTTCCATATATCAAGTGACGTGTCGCATGCTCCACCCCTCCTACATACACATCCACCATTCTGAATTTTTCTTGTGACTCTTTTGAGAATATTTCCTTGTCATTGTGAGCATCTGGGAATCTGAGCCAATACCAACTGCTCCCCGCCCATTGCGGCATAGTATTAGTCTCACGTTTGAACATCTTCGCTTTAGGGTCTGATTTGTCACAGGAAACGAATTCTCCCTCATCATTGATATACCCATACACATCTCTGAATTCTGAAATATTGGCCAGTGGCGACTCGCCAGTACCTGTAGGTTCATAGCTATCAACTTCAGGCAACCTGACTGGCAACTCACTATCTGCAACTAGATATGACTTATGATTCTCATCAAAAACAATTGGGAATGGCTCACCCCAATAGCGCTGTCTTGCAAACACCCAGTCACGGAGTTTGTATTTTTTTACAAGTTTACCACCTACAGCCTCTGTGATTCTTTTTCTTTCTTCATCTGTGTCATTTACATCTAAAACAATTACCTCAATGTCATACTTCTTTGCAAACTCTCCATCTCGCTCGTCGTGAGCAGGTACAGCCATAATCGCACCAGTACCATATGAAGCCAGAACATAATCAGCAATGTATACTGGCACCTCTTTTTGATTGGCAGGGTTAATAGCCATTACACCCTCTAGCTTCACACCAGTCTTCTCACGACCTTCAGCTCCACGTTCAATATCAGTTTTATCTTTTACTTCTAAAATATATTTTTCTACTTCAGATTTATTCGTAATAATATTTTTATCTAATAGTTCACGTACAAGAGCGTGCTCGGGAGCGAGTACTGTATATGTACAGCCGAACAATGTATCAGCGCGTGTTGTGAATACTGTGAATTTACTATCAAAATCTTTACCTTGTACTTTGAAATCTATCTCTGAACCTTCTGAGCGACCTATCCAATTACGCTGCAAATCCTTGACCCAAGGTTGCCATTCGTTGAGGGTGTCTAAGTCGTCAACTAACCTGTCTGCGTAATCGGTAATTTTTAATACCCACTGACGAAGAGGCTTCTTCTCTACAACGCTACCACAGCGTTCACATTTACCATCCTCGAGATCCTCATTGGCGAGGCCTGTCATACATGATGGGCACCAATTAATAGGCTCATAACTTTCATAAGCGAGGCCTTTTTTATATAGTTGCTTAAATATCCACTGTGTCCAGCGATAGAATTCCGGATCAGTTGTTGAGAACACTTTGTCATAATCATAAGACAAATTAAGTTCCTTCATTTGTCTTAAAAAGTTATCGCAATTTTTCTTGGTGGATATATTTGGGTTAACTTTATTTTTAATCGCATACTGTTCTGCTGGTAAGCCAAACGCATCAAATCCCGTCGGGTGCAACACCTCGAAGCCAGACATTCTCTTGTATCTGCTGTATATATCGCTAGCTGTATAGACTTTGGCGTGTCCCATATGCAATCCTTCGCCTGATGGGTATGGGAACATGTCTAATACATAGCAAGTCTTTTTCATATACTCATAATACTACAAATAAAAAACGGAGTCTAATCGACTCCATTTTTTATTTTATGTTAGTAGTTAGGATATCTAACTGGGTCTATTGTCCTCTCGAAACATTGATTACCAGCCTCGTGATTCCAATTAGGATTCTTGTCATAACCACCGCCCATGTAATACACAGCAGCTACATCTGAATTATAAGATGCATATTTAGGACTGGTGTAATCGAAAGCAGAATTGCCACGTTGATCCATACCATTCTCATCATACATACGAACAGATTCAAAATTAGCGCAGATTTTGAAAGTTGCCTTGGTTGGCATCTCGCAAGTTATTTTAGATACGTCATAATTCGAACCTTGATTATAAGAATTAAACTTGGTTGGATAATAGCTAACACAATCCTGACCTTTTGCTTTTACCATCTGAGAATTCTGAACTATTTCGTATGTATAAGATTGTTTTGTTGATGGATCAGTAGGCACAACTAGACCAGAACTTATACCATCACTGTAAAGAGATTTTAAGTCAGTCGGCAAAGTTTTGCTTCTCATCCAGAAACTTAGAACTTGTTGTTGTATTTGTGACAAGTCTTCTAACCTTTTATCATCAAATCTTTGTTTTCTTATTTCAGAAGGAGATCCTAATACATTGATAGAATAAATTATAGACCCGAGAACTAGAACTGAAGAAATTAAAGTGAATACAAGTGGTATCAAAGATTTCTTAGAATAATCTCTTTTCACTAAAAAGTAATGATAAGCCGCAAGGCCAAGAAGTATAACAAGTACAGTCAACATCTTAAGTCCGAATCTTGCTACCAATTCACCACCAAGATAATAATAAATAGTCACCACAACAGACGTAGCAATAGAGAAAAGCGAAACAAATATTGTCACATAATGAGGCCATTTCAAAGAAGTTATATTTCTTCTGTCTGCATTTTTCTCAAAATATTTCGCTCTTGCCCAAGCCAACACTAGATACAAAGGAAAAGCAACAAAGAGAATGGATATAGCCATTCTAACATCCTCATTCATAGGACTAGAAACATAAGATGTATTGGCTAATACATCTGGATATTTTTTATCTATCGCAGTAAATACAACAGAGATTAGCGCCCCCACACTAGAAACAAGGGAGACAAAAATACCAAGTTCCATGCCGAATTCTTTTGGAGACATGAAGTTAGAGCTTTCTTTATTTGTAATTTTGAAAATAATATACACAATACCCACAAGTAACACTACAGGTATCAGTGTAGATAATAATATAGCTGCAATCATAATTTTATTTAGTTTTTAATTAATTAATCGTCGTCTCCGTCTCTAAAAAGCGATAATCCCCAGTTGACTATAGACAGTATTAGTCCAAACAAGACAGCTGTCCAGAAGGAATTAACATAGAAGTCATTCAGAATATAATCTACTATTTTTATCATTGCACCATTAATAACAAGGGAGAATAATCCTAAAGTTAATATATTAATAGGTAGCGATATAGCTTGAACTATCGGCTTTATAAGAGCGTTTACTATAGCTAATAACAAAGTAACAAGGGCTAATGTGACAATATAATTATTAGATATAAACGCCCCCGGCAATAAATACACAGTAATAGCAACTGCTACTGCTGATAAAATAAAATTTCTGATCATATACTTACAAGTATACCTCGAATAAAGAAAAGGCAAATAGCAATGAAAAGCTATATATTAAGGGCTATTTTAGGCCTAACTCTTTTTTCTGTTTGTCTGATATTTCTCCTGGTGCATCCATCATCAAGTCTTTACCTTCACCTGTCTTTGCAAAAGCTATAACCTCACGAATATTAGGCTCATTCTCCATTAACATCATGAATCTATCGAACCCCCAAGCTATACCTCCATGTGGTGGTGTTCCGAATCTCATTGCTTCTATCATATGCCCGAACATACCCTCAATCTTCTCGTCACTATAACCCATGATCTCAAAGGTTGTCTTTAATGCGTCAGGTTTATAATTACGCAAGCTACCACCACCTATTTCAAAACCATTAAGAGTTATGTCGTATTGTGTCGTGAGTATTTCACCTATATTTTTCTTCGCCATAAAGTCACTCATCGACTCGTCGCGAGGCTTTGAGAATGGATTGTGAGTGAATGTCCACTCACCTGTTCCGTCTATATTATCCTCTCCAGTTTTTTCAAACATTGGGAAGTCTACAACCCATAAAAATGCCAATAGATTAGGATCATTCTTATCCTCTCTTATGTCTGGTCTGTCGTTACCATACTTATCCATTGCCTCTTTGTAAGACATTCTAGGGAAAGGGATTTGTTGTATCTTCTTCTCTGGGTAGAACCTCTCTACTACTTGTATTAGGAGCTGCTCGTTAATATTCATTATGTCTTCTTCTGTAGCAAAAGACATCTCCAAGTCTAATTGAGTGAATTCTGGCTGTCTGTCTCCGCGCGTATCCTCGTCACGCATACATCTTGCAAATTGAAAATACCTCTCAAGCCCTCCCGCCATCAACAGTTGTTTGTATTGCTGCGGAGATTGAGGTAGTGAGTAATAGCTACCTTTCCAAACACGACTCGGTACAACATAACTCCTAGAACCTTCTGGTGTTGGAGCTGACAGTAGAGGTGTCTCCACTTCTACAAAACTTTTATCTATAAAATAATTCCTTATATACTGCTGAACCAAAGATCTGTTTTTAAGAGTTTTAGCCAATCTCTCGCGTCTTAGGTCCAAGTATCTGTATTTTAGTCTCACTTCCTCATTAACCTCCTTACCGTCAGTAGTAAGATCAAAAGGTGGAGTGTTTGACTCATTCAAAACTTTTATATTTAAAACTTCTAGCTCTATATCACCATTCAAAACGCCAGCCTTTATATTCCTCTCCGGTCTTTTGTTTACCTTTGCATTTATTTCGACACACCATTCTGTGCGAAGAGTGCCACCAACCTCCAGGGCCTCAGCATGATTAGGCAGTATTACCGCCTGAACTGATCCACTCGCATCACGAAGGTCTAGGAAAATCATTTTACCTTGGTCACGGCGAACCTTGACCCAAGCATTAACAGTTACCTCTTTCTCGACTTCAGAAGACAAATTACTTATTAGCGTACGCATAGTTATTACACTATAACAAAAATATTAATATATACAAAATTAGAACACCCCCGCGAGCCGAAGCAAGCGAGGGTGAAGGTGTGTGCCTTTGTGGAGAAAACATTAGTGACAGCGTGAGCAAGCTCGACAGAATTGCGAAATCAGGCCGAGCTCCTAGGCATATTGTCTATCTTTTATTATTATTTGTCAAGGCCGACAACTTTTCTAACTTCTGCCATTTTTTTCTGTGCCATCTCACGAACACGTTTACCGTTCTCTTCTAAAATCTGCTCAAGTTTATCTGGGTTGGATAACAGCTCGTTATAGACGTCTATTTTCCCTTCTCTCCACTTCATTATTGTATTGAACAAGTCTTCTTTTGCGTCCTTGTATCCGTAGCCGCCATTTTCAAATTTTTGTCTTAATGCTGCAACCTCGTCCGCATCTAAAAAATGTTTGTGTATATTAAAAATATTATTAGTATCAGGATCCTTTTTGTCACTCGGCGCTGCAGAATCGGTGACTATACCCATAACAGCTTTTCTAACTTCTTCGTCAGTGCCGAATAGAGGTATAACATTGCCTTTACTCTTACTCATTTTTGCCCCATCGGTGCCAGGTATAATCCCAACAGAATCCATTATGTATTCTTTTGGTAATTTGAAAGTCTCTGAATTCCATGCGCGATTGAAAAACCCCGCTATATCTCTCGCGTACTCAATATGCTGTTTCTGATCAGAACCAACAGGTACAACGTCAGCGTTATAAATTAAAATATCCGCCGCCATTAATACTGGGTAAACAAAGAGTCCAACATTTACTTCTTTGTTTTTAGCTTCATGGTCCTTGAATGCGTGTGCACGCATAAGATAAGGCACAGTAACAACATTGTTAAGTATTACACATAGTTCGGCATGCTCAGGCACGGATGATTGTTTAAATATTAACTTATCACTGAGACCACAAGCGATGTATGCTGCAGCTATTTCTAATGAGGCCTGTCGTAAGGATTGCTTATCCTTTTCTGTTGTGAGGGCGTGATAGTCGGCAATAAAAACATAAGATTCATAATCATGACTATTAGCCAAATCTATATTCTGCTTTAGGGCTCCAAAATAGTTACCGAAGTGTAATTTGCCTGTTGGCTGAACACCAGAGACTAGAACTTTTTTACTCATTTGAACATTATAACACAAAACAAAACGGGACCTAGGTCCCGTTTTGTTTTGTGTTATTTTATTTATTTTTTAGTCGTATCTGTATTAGTCTGAGCACTAGTAGTGTTAGAAGCTTTTGCTGACTCTATTGCCTTAAGGGCCTCAGCAATGTCTTTATCTTGAGGGAGTCTGTTAGAAAGCTCTTTTAGCACTAACTCCTCTTGATCTTTTAGACCAACCATCTTGTAAATGTTGTAAAGATAAAACAGTGGCAAGTTATTAGACGGATCATAAGTAAATGCTGCTTGAGCATTCTGAGTCATGTTCGCTACTAATTTAACAACTTCTTCTTGTGTAGTAGAAGCATTAGCAGCCTGAAGTCTCGCCAAGTCAACATCAACTAAACCTAAATAGTAAACATCAAACGGAGCAATACTAATAGCTTTTCTAAGATTATCTTCAGCAACTGATAACTCTCTGTTTGATGCTGCTGTGTACGCTTTTACATAATATGTTCCAGCTACCAAGCGGAATCCATTGTGAAGAACCCAACCCAAAGCCAAACAAAATAGAACAACAAGAGTTATTCTGTTTAGAAGAGTGTAACTCTTAACTGATGTTTTTCTAGCCTCGAACAAGAAATTCATTCCAACTCCTAACAATACGGCAGCAGCATACCAGAATGGATACTGATAGATACTGTTGAAAGAAATTATAGGCTTAACGAAATGAGAGAAAATCTCAGAGAAGCTAGACACGCTGCGTGAAAGAGCTGCAAAAAGATAAGGTATACCTAATGCAACAACAGATGCCACCAACGCAATCACTCTACTGTTATTCTTTAGAGTAGATGCCAAGTATACAACTGGAGCCAAGCTAACTATTGCAGCGATACTCACTGGAGATATACCTTTGCCGAATAGAACAAAAGATAAAGGTAAATTAACTTCTGTTACATAAGCAAAATAAGATATAGTCGCTAGAACAAGAGTAGCAATTGGTAGTAATATATTTCCACCATTCTCTCTTCCTCTGAAGCTGTTATACATTAAACATATAGAAAGTAAGAAGAATATCACACTAGCTAAACAGATTGTAATAGCCCAGTGAGGGAATGTCTCCTGAGGTACAAACAAGCTTGTCAGTAAGATTGGTGTAAGAGCGAATAATAATGTTGGTAAATTTGATAAAGAAAATTTTGATATAGAAGAAACTTTAGCTTTCATGTCACTAAATTGTAACATGACTTATGTTGTATCAAGTGTGGATAATGGAAGAGACTAAATACCCTCTTCACGCAACTCTTCGATCAAAGCTTTTGATTTCTTTGTTAACTTTTTAGGTAACTCTATAGACAATCTGACAATCACATCACCACGAGATCTCCTGTTTTGATTAGGCACACCACGCCCTGATATTCTAATTGATTCACCAACACTAACCCCCGAAGGTATATCAAAAGATATCTCGCCATCTAATCCACGCAATACTTCTTTTTTAC
The DNA here is from genome assembly GCA_964529065.1 of uncultured Candidatus Saccharibacteria bacterium. GTDB lineage: Bacteria > Patescibacteriota > Minisyncoccia > Phycocordibacterales > UBA5272 > JAUPVO01. The sequence continues at coordinate 34,180 of CAZGVC010000001.1, read as the reverse complement.
CGAGTAATGCGTCTGTTAACTTTATCTTGTGTGTTGTTACAAGGTCAAACCCTTCTCTGTGCCAATCTTTATCATTAGAAACTCGTATCTTAACAAACAGGTCCCCTGATGCTGCCCCCTTCATAGCTTCACCCATACCAGACATCTTGATCATCTCGCCATTATTAATAGCAGCTGGTATTGTTATATTTATCTCCTCTCTGACATTTTTAACACCCAAGCCTCTACAATCAGAACAATTCTCCTTAGGCACTGTACCTAGTCCTTCACAGGTGTCACAATTCTTAACAGTTTGAAATGCGCCCATGAATGTTTTTCTGGTCTCATGTATTTTGCCTTTACCGTTACAGGTCTCACAAGTTTTAGTTCCGCTTCCTGGTTTCGCACCACTCGCATTACATGTTTTACATTTTGAAATTTTAGAAATTAAAACCTTTCTCTCTGTTCCAAAAATAGACTCCACAAATGGTATCTCGATTTCTATTGATATGTCTCTGCCGCGACGAACTTGTTGTCCACCATAACCGAATCCCGAGAACATGTCTCCAAATATATCCCCAAGATCACCGAAGTCAAACTGCATGTCCGAGAATCCCGACGCATCGAATCCACCTCCGAATCCTCCGAACCCAGATGCCCCAGGATTAGAATGAGAAAAACTCTCGCCATACATATCGTATTCTTTTCTTTTTTTGTCATCACTGAGTATCTGATAAGCTTCGTTTACTTCTTTGAATTTTGCTTCGTCACCACCTTTGTCTGGGTGATGTTTAGCGGCTAACTTATAAAAAGCCTTTTTAATCTCGTCTTTTGAAGCTGATTTTGCAACACCTAATGTAGAATAATGATCTTTTTTAGCCATATAATTAAGTGAAATATAACACAAAGCCGGTTGCGTACGCAACCGGCTTTGTTCTCATTTTATCTACTTATTCTCCTCTTGATTTTCAGCGTTTTCTCCACCTTGATTTTGATCGGTATTCGGCTGAGCTTGCTCATTTGCAGTCTTCATAGCTTCACCAATTTTCATCATAGATGTATTTAAGGCTTCACTTGATAACTTGATCTTCTCCACATCATTTGTGTCTTTTGCGGCTTTTAGTTCTGATATTTTATCCATCACTTCCTTCTTAACATCATCACCTATTTTACCTTCGGCGTCTTTGAGGGCCTTCTCAGCAGTGTGTATAAGCTGATCTGCCCCATTCTTAGCTTCCGCGGCCTCTTTTTTCTTCTCATCCTCAGCAGCATTAGCTTCTGCGTCCGCCTGCATCTTAGCTATCTCCTCTTTTGAAAGTCCAGATGATGCCTCAATACGTATTGATTGCTCTTTACCACTTGTCTTGTCTTTTGCTTTTACATTTAAAATACCGTTGGCATCCACATCAAAAGTAACTTCGACTTGCGGAACCCCACGTGGAGCTGGTGGTATACCATCAAGTATGAATCTGCCTAGCGACTTGTTGTCTGGTGCCATAGGTCTCTCGCCTTGAACAATGTGTATCTCAACAGAGGTCTGATTGTCAGCAGCAGTTGAGAATGTCTGACTGCGTTGAGTTGGGATGGTTGTATTTTTCTCAACTAATTTAGTTGCCACATTACCCATAGTCTCGATACCTAATGAAAGAGGAATAACGTCCAGGAGTAATACATCTTTTACATCTCCCTGGAGCACTCCAGCCTGAACTGCAGCACCGAGAGCCACAACCTCATCCGGATTCACGCTTCTGTTCGGCTCCTTGCCGAATAGATTCTTCACAGCGTCGACTATCATTGGCATACGAGTCTGACCTCCAACCATTATAATCTCGTTAATGTCCCCCTTTGAGAAACCAGAATCTTTTAATGTTTGCTCTGTTATCTTGATAGATCTATCAACGAAAGGCCTCGCTATAGACTCCAATTGCGCACGAGTAAGAGTGACATCTAGATTCTTCGGCCCTTCCGCACCTACTGATATATATGGTAGGAATATTTTACTCTCAACCTGAGTAGATAATTCATGTTTTGCCTTTTCTGCAGCCTCGTCCAGTCTTTGCATTGCAAGACTGTCACTGGTAAGGTCTATGCCAGTCTCCTTTTTAAACTGATCCTTGATATAAGCAACTATCTCTTGATCTATGTCACGACCTCCAAGATGGCTGTCTCCGCCTGTTGCCTTAACTTCTACAACACCGTCACCTACCTCGAGAATAGAAATATCAAATGTACCTCCACCGAAGTCATACACAGCCAACTTCTCATTTGATTTCTTATCGAAACCATAAGCGAGTGCGGCCGCAGTAGGCTCATTGATAATGCGTTTGACATCTAGACCGGCTATTGCGCCCGCGTCCTTCGTAGCCTGACGCTGTGTATCGTTGAAATACGCAGGAACAGTTATAACTGCTTCGGTTACCTTTTCACCTGTTTTTGCCTCTACATCTGCTTTTATCTTTTGCAATATCATTGCTGACACTTCTTCTGGTCTCATGTCCTTACCACCAAGACTAACCAAAACACTATTGTTTGGTCCTGCTTTTACGTCATACGACACACGTCCAATATCATCTGACACCTCTTTGTCTGAGAAAGTGTGCCCCATGTATCTCTTAACACCATATATAGTGTCTTTTGGATTCATTACTGCTTGACGTTTTGCTAATGCCCCCACCGTACGTTCACCATTTTTAGATACACTCACTACTGATGGAGTTGTGCGAGCGCCTTCTATATTTTCTATAATTTTAGGAACTCCTCCCTCCATGATTGCTACTGCTGAGTTAGTTGTACCTAAGTCAATTCCAATTATCTTTGCCATAAATATATTTTAATTTGTTATGAGTTTTTATAAATAATAAAACAGAAACAATTAAAGTATCGGTGGTGCTAGCAAGTTAGAATATATTACAAAGTTATTCTTGTAATTATTCTTTAAAATTATTTTATTAAAATTAAGTTTAACTAAGTTAAATAGAAAAGTTTTAACAAAATTGATAACACTTTCAGTTGCGACTTTTATTTTAAGATTAATATTGAATACAAAACTCACAATCACCAAAAATACAGCAAATATATTTTCTGCTATTTCATACAAAACTATATATTTTTTCTGTATTATAATTTGCATTATTGTTTATAAACCTTAACCTTTGCTGGTCTTATTATAGCACCGTTTAATTTGTAACCACGCATGATTACTTGAGATATCTTCTCATTCTGAGACACGTCATCTGTAGTAACACTTTCTAATGCTTCGTGCAGATTCGGATCATACGCATCACCAACGGCCCCGAATGCCTCTAATCCCTCACTACCAAGCTTGTTCTCGAATGTTTTGAATATGTACTCGATACCGCCACGCCAATTAGTATCCACAGCCTCCCAAGCAGCCTGGTTACTGCGTGCTGCATCATAGGTATCCAGAACTGGGAGCAGGTCCATGATGAATTTCTTAATTGCGTATTTGCCTATTTCAGCCTTCTCACGAGCTATCTCTTTCTCTCTGTTCGCATAATCAGCCTGGGCGCGTTGCCAGCCAGAGAGATACTCAGCCTTTTCCTCTTGTAATTTCTTGATTTTTTCTTTCAATTTGGCAACCGAGAGCTTGAGACTCTCCTCACCACTTTCATCTAATTCTTCAAAAACAACATCATCTTC
>CAZGVC010000001.1:19896-30441 GCA_964529065.1 uncultured Candidatus Saccharibacteria bacterium | reverse complement strand
TGTATTTGATTAACGTTTTGACCAAGTTGGTGACTTGCGAGCTTTTTTGAGTCCTGGTTTCTTTCTCTCTTTTGCGCGTGGATCACGTTTAAGGAATCCAATCTTCTTAAGAGTAGAACGAAGTTCTAGATCGTGAGTAACAATAGCACGAGCTAGTCCATGACGAACTGCTTCAGCTTGAGAATGTATACCACCTCCGACAACATGAGCAGATACTGAGAAAGTTGTAGATACTCCTGATTTTGGCATAGCCTCAGTAGCAACCATTTGCATTTCTTTTGTAGGGAAATAGTCATTGACCTCTTTGTCGTTAATAACAAAAGCAACTTTTGTTGACGGTGTTATACGAACACGAGCGATTGATGTTTTGCGGCGACCTATTCCTTCTATATATTTTGCGTTTGACATATTAATTTAAAATTACTCGGTTATCTCCAAGTTCTTCATACGAGTGTCTTGAAGTCTGTTTTTAGGGAGCATTCCGTACACAGCATGCTTGATAAGTTCTCCATAACCCTTCTTAGCGGCAACTGTTCCGATTGTAAGCTCTTTTAATCCTCCTGGATAACCTGAATATCTTTTGTGTAGAAGCTCATTCATTTTGTCACCAGTAACACGAAGTTTAGAAGCGTTAGATATTGAAACTTTGACATCTAAAACTTTATTCTTAACAAAACTAACAGAACTTTTACCATTCAAAAGAGCTGCTACTTCGCTAGCTAGTCTTCCAAGGGATTTTCCTGTTGCATCAATTGTGTATTTCATAAGTTTTAAATAAATTCAATAATAGCCATCTCACTAGCGTCAGAAAGGCGAGGGTTCTTGCGGATGATACGAGTATAACCACCCTTTACATCTTTGTATTTAGGAGCGTACTCGTTCCAAAGCTTCTCAATCTCAATATCGTGATTGTAAAGCTTAGACGCAGCCAATCTGCGAGCTGCAATAGATCCGTTCTTAGCATAAGTAACTAATCTCTCAACAAAAGGACGAATCTCCTTCGCGCGAGCGATAGTCGTCTCAATACGACCGTGAATGATAAGAGAACTAACAAGACCTTTGACAAATGCCTTTCTTGCGTTTTTCTGTCTTCCAAATTTTCTGATGGCTTTATGATGCTTCATAGCGGCAAAATTATAACACTAATTTTAATAAATTTCAATTACTCCTCTTTTAGAGTAAGACCATAATTTGCGACCAATTCTTTTATTTCTGTTAGACCCTTATCTCCCATGCCTTCTATGTCTTTGACATCAGACAATGACTTGCGAACTAAACCTCCAAGAGTTTTAACGCCAGCGGCAATAAGAGTGTTAACTGTTCTAGTCGAAAGAGATAAATCCTCGATCTTCATTTTAGTTATATCTGTTTCGTCTGTAGCAACTTCTGAATTAGAAGAGTCTGCCGCAGAAGTGTCCACAGAAATCGATTCCTCTCTTGCTGAGAATTCACGATATCCAACGATAGACTGCAATTGATGGATCATTGTTTGTATTGATGACTCAAAAGCCTCTTTTGCTGTGATTGAACCATCTGTCTCAATAGATATACGCAATCTGTTGTGATCTGTTCTGTCTCCAACACGCATATTCTCAACCTCATAAGATACGCGACGAATAGGAGTGAAGGCTGCATCGAGTATAATAGCTCCTATGTCGGCTTTTTCTTTTGAGATTAACTCACGAGGTACATAGCCAAGACCCTTCTCGACTGTAAGGTTAATAGAAATCTCCTTTGATTCTGTTATCTCAAACAAATATTGATCCTTGTTAACAACCTCAACTTGAGACGGAGTCTGTATATCTTTTGAAGTTACTTTTTTAGGTCCTTTTACAGATAGACTGATTTGTGTCTCCTCGTCAGAGTGTAGTTTAAAGCGAACCTTCTTAAGGTTAAGAATAATCGCTATAACGTCCTCTTTTACGCCATCAATAGTAGAAAACTCATGCTTTACCCCATCAATACTAATAGAAGTTATAGCAGCTCCAGGAATAGATGATAAAATAACTCGGCGAAGAGAATTGCCAAGAGTGTGTCCATACCCTGGGTATAGTCCGTCAATCTCAAAAATACCTGTAGTATTTTCGTCTTTTATAATTTTAGGTTTTGTTGGGAGAAGAATTGAGTGTGATGACATAATTATGAGGTTAAAACTTTTCTAATAATACTACATCTTTTGGATTTTGGCAAAGATGCTTGTGGATACTAGCGAGAGTAGAACTCTAGAACTTTACCGATATCTAGCGCGTGATCTGTCTCAATAGGATGAGAAGTGATCTTAGTTGACATCTTTGTTGGATCAACAGTCATCCAAGAGACAACTTTGTGATCTTTTAATTTATCTGCAATAGTAGTAAAGATCTTGATTGCTTTACTTCCCTCTCTTACAGATACTTCGTCATTAACTTCTACACGCATAGAAGGAACGTCAACTTTTTTACCGTTAACAATAATGTGACCATGTGATACTAATTGGCGCGCAAGAGAACGAGATGATGCTAATCCCATTCTGAATACAACGTTATCCAATCTCTCTTCCAATTGCATTACAAGAGCTTGACCTTCATTTACTTTGTGTTTTGCTGCAGCTGACTTCATATTTGCTACATAGTTAGCAAATTGCTTCTCAGAAAGACCGTATATGTTACGTATCTTTTGTTTCTCCTTAAGCTGCTCAGAATACTCAGATTTGTTAGATCTGTGTTTTCTCTCGCTGTCTCTGATTCCTGGTGGATAAGGTCTCTCAACAAAAGGACACTTAGGAGTGAAACATTTCTCTCCTTTTAAATAGAGTTTTTCTCCAACTCTACGGCATTTTTTACATTTTGCATCTGTCATAATTTATAATTTAGTTAAATGAAAGTAAGCTTTATAATAAGTTAACAATACTAGACGTGTCTAGGTTTTTTAGGTTTTGGTCCATTGTGTGGAACTGGTGTGCGATCCTCGATACTTGTAACATCAATGTTAAAAGCTGAGAAAGAGCGTATCGCTGACTCACGTCCTGATCCAACGCCTTTTACTACAACTGATACTTCTTTGATACCAGCTTGAGAAGCCTTCTCTCCTAAAAGCTCACCAATCTTAGAAGCAGCAAAAGGTGTTCCCTTCTTTGCTCCTTTGAATCCTAAAGATCCAGAAGATGACCAAGCAAGAGAGTTACCACTCTTATCAGTCAAGGTAACTCTGGTGTTATTATAAGTAGACTCTACGAATAATATACCCTCTGTTACTTTTTTCTTTAGACCCTTTGCAAGAGATCTTGCTTTTAGAGATCCATCCACTCCAGAACTATTCTTTTTTACAATTCTTTTTTTTCCCATAGTTGATTTAGATTATAAACAAAGTTAATTCTATGTCTTTTCTACTTTACGGCGACCGCTACCCATAGTCTTACGTACGTTACCACGTACTGTACGGCTGTTGGTTTTTGTGCGTTGGCCTCTTGCTGGTAAATGTTTTATATGTCTAGTGCCACGATAACACTTGATATCTTTAAGACGTTTGATATCTTGCTCAATGTCACGAGAAAGATCTCCCTCGATACGATAGCTTTCTATTTCTTTACGAATAGCAGCCTCATTGTCTGCAGTTAACTCTGGAGCTTTGATTCCATACTCAACCTTTGCAGCATCTAGGATTTTTCTCGCACGAGATCTACCAATGCCATATACAGCAGTTAGTGCGATCTCCATTCTTTTATTTTCTGGTAGGTTTATACCTGCAATACGCATAAATTATATTAATAATAGATTACCCTTGTACTTGTTTGCACTTAGGATTTTTACAAATGACACGCAGTGCACCTCTGCGGCGCACCATCTGACAATTTGAACAAATTTTTTTAATAGATGACCTTACTTTCATGCAAGTCCTCGCAGTATACTATATTTTGTAATTTTCCGCAAGAACTACATGCTTTTCAGACTAGAAGCGCCTGATTATCCTGCCTTTACCCCCGTATTCGTCTAACTGTATAGACACTTTGTCTCCAACCAATATACGTATTTTGTGTATACGCATCTTGCCTCCTAGATAAACTATCATCTCACCTCTGTCTGTTGTAACTCTAAAATGAGTGTTTGGGAGTGCCGCTATTACTCTACCGTCTATAACTTCTAATTCGTCTTCCATAATTGTGTTTGCTGATTGTACATCAATATAGCAGTCTATGGCAAGACCTCTTTTATTTTTAGCTTGTCAGGATTAGAAGGAAAAGTATGTATCCAAAAAGGAGATATTGAGATGTCGGCTTTTTCTATACTTGAAAATCTAGACAAAATATCTGAATATTCAGCTTCATTTTTACCTATTAAGTCTTGTTTAACTTTTGTAAAGTCTACACCGTATATAAGGTTGCCTTTGCCTTTTACTGTGATCGACTTATCCTTCTGCATATCAGACTTTGGGTTAATATTTAGAGTAGAATAATCTTGTACGTAATAGGCATCATCTTTGTTGTAATTTTTATTAGCTATCTTGGCCAACTTATCAGAAAAAACCTTCTTGTCCAACATATAAACATAAGCAGTACCATAAACTTCATACTCAGACGCCTTGCCAGATTCATAATCATCCAAATTATTAGAATAAACAAAATAAATAGTATTAGTAGCATAAATATAACCTTCTATTTGTTTAGAGAATGTATTTTTCATCAAGTTCTGCTTGATAGTGTTCTGCATTGCCGTATCTGCTAATGCAATAGCCTCATCACTGACTACGTATTTCTCACTGTTCGCGCCACCCTTCATATCAGAATAAGATTCAGCATAGAACCCTTCATATCTTGGGCTATTCTTAAATCCTGGTATTGTGAACTTGCTTGGCTTTATATTGTATTGTTCACCGAATGAATCAGCGGTGACTTTTGCTTTTGTTGAGCCTGGTGTTGAGCCTGTCTTGCCAGGAACAACCACTGAATCGGTTATTCTAAATATAACTCCAGCGGATGTTTCAAATCTTGTATTTTTAACTAATTTTTGGCTATTCTCAGAATAATTATTATATATAGTTATCTCGCCGTTGGCTTTTGACTCAACTTTTCTCTTCTCAGATCTCTCTAATGTTTTCTTTGTAGAGTCAGAACTTGAAGCAAAGTATCCTAAAGTAGTAGAAGCGAGATTAATCTCAGTATCAACAGTGAAGGCGTACACTCTTGGGGTTATATTAATAGTAGCTCTATTCCAAATAAAGCTAAAACATAGGACTAAAGTTATAAGGAATATTATAGATATACCACTAAACAGAGAAAACTTTGTGATACGGTACGGCTTTCTCTCTGACTCCTGTCTTACTTTTGTATAATAGCTACGTATGTCATTGCCTTCTGTTGCTTCTTCAGAGGACGCATATTCATCTGATTCGAACTCCTCAACTTTTTTATATAGCTCTCTCTGATGAGCACGCAATAGTGGCGCCTGATGTACCCCTTTAGATCGAGAATTTCGATATGGTCTTTTGATGTCGTCCATAACTTGGATTATTATCCAAAATTATAGCACGCACCTTATTATTATTAGTAAAAAACTGTGCATAACTATATCTCTCTATAATACTTTGAAACCAGATCTGATGATCCTCAACTTTTATATAAACAGTGTTAGGTATTCTCTCTATATACGATATGCTGTGAAGTGACCAAAGTATATATGAGAACCAGTCGTTAGCAACTGATTCGGATAATTTTTTTGTGTTAACAATATGGAGTCCAACTGGAGAGCGATATTCAAATAACTTTACTCCATTATCAATATACTCTATATCAGTAGAATCATTATTTACTGTTACTGTAAGTATATTTTGCATTTTTATTTTGAAAGATAGACCAGGACCGCAACAGCAACACTAGGTAATATTACCCAATATATATCAGACAAGTTAAAAACAGGCCCATTGCTCATAGCATAAGTTTTAAACAATCTGTATACATAGAAAACCCCGAGCGGAACAAAAGAGAGTATGATCGATATCTTTAAAGCTTTCTCTGCATCAGAATTCGGAGACCCGCCAGCCATAGCAGCAATTAAAACCATTATAAAATAATATACGAACCAAAAAACTAGAGACGCAAATATTTTAAGCCATATCATAATTTAAAAGTGTAGCACAGATATATATTACTCCAATACTGCCTTTATACGCCTTACCCCTTGTGAGACTGCTTCTTCTTTTAGAATTTTGAAATGACCCATATTCCCAGTTGATTCCACATGTGGACCACCGCAGAATTCTAATGAGAAGTCTCCAACATGATACACACTGACTAGTGCTTCGTATTTGTGATCGAATACACCTATAGCGCCCATCTCACGCGCCTTGTCATAACTAACCTCCTCACGAGTTACTTTTAAATTCTTCTTTATTTGCTCATTCACAATGTCTTCGACTTTTTTCTTTTCTTCATCTGTCATCTTGTTGTCATGTGAGAAGTCGAAACGCAATCTTTCACTTGTAATGTTGCTACCCTTTTGATACACATGGTCGCCGAGGACTTGGCGTAGCGCCTCGTGCAGCATATGTGTCGCTGTGTGATACTTGATCTCCATTTCCCCGTCACCACCGAGACCACCTTTGAACTTGCCAGCACTCGCTGTACGAGATGAATCCGAATGTTGTTGTTTTAGAATATCAAAGCCAGCTCTGTCTACAACAAAACCTTTCTCTTTTGCTAGCTCTTCTGTTAATTCAATTGGGAAGCCGAAAGTTTGGAGCAAATTAAAAGCATCTTCACCGCTTATGTCCTTGTTAGATATTTTCTCAAATTCTTTCAAGCCATTTTCAAGAGTCTTTCTGAATTTTGTCTCTTCTTGGTCAATTACATTCTTAATGTCCTCACGTTTTGTCGATAACACTTCGTATTCATCACAATAAACATCTACAAAAGTCATAGCTACACGAGCTGTAAAGTTCTCGTTTATATTTAGCTTCTTCGCAAATCTAACAGCGCGACGAATAAGACGACGAACAAAATACTGCTGATCCTTGTTACCTGGATACACTTCATCGCCAATTAAAAATGTCGCCGCACGCAAGTGGTCAAGAATAACTCGATACGCATACACATTCTCGCCTTCATATTTTTGACCTGAGATACTCTCGATTATGCTTTTAGCCTTTTCAAATACATCAATATTAAATACATCCGGGTCATCATTGAGTGCTGCCACCATGCGCTCGAGCCCTCCACCAAAGTCTACATTTTTCTGCTTCAACTCCTCGACACCAGCCTCGGTGCGCATGTATTGCATGAATACATTGTTGCCAATCTCTACAAATCTTCCACAATCGCAATTCACATGGCATGGCTCAGCAGCCCACTGACTATTCTTATGCAAAACTTTTTCTTTGTTATGTTCGAAATCATAGAACATCTCAGTGTCTGGCCCTCCTGGCTCGCCCACTGGCATGTTCTCAGGTACACCCGCGCGGCTCCACCAATTTTTCTTATCAGGGAAGCAGAATATCCTCTCACCCTCACGCATACCATCCACCTCAGAAGTTACTCCGACATTTGCAGTTATGCCAACCGAAGCAAACTTTTCTTGCCATTTACTTATTGCCATCTCATCACGACCAATACCAAGTGATTCGTTACCACGATACACAGTAAAATATATTCTGTTTGGATCTAATTTGATTTTGTTAATCAAAAAGTCCCACATTATATCTATTTGACCCTCTTTGAAAAAGTCTCCGAGTGACCAGTTGCCAAGCATTTCAAAAAAAGTAGTGTGACGATTGTCACCAACCTCCTCTATGTCTTGCGCACGGAAGCATTTCTGTGAGTCAGCAATACGAACTCCTAATGGATGAGGTTGACCCAATAAATACGGCAACATTGGCTGCATACCGGAACCAGTGAACAGTGTTGTTGGGTCATTATCTGGGACTAGTTTAGATGATGCGATGATAGCGTGACCATTTTCCTTCATATGAGACAAGAATTGATCGCGTATGAACTTGGTAGTAGTTTTACTCATCTGTAAAATATAACACAATTTGTTAATCCACGAAATACGGCCTGCTACGGTCTATTTTTATATGCTTCTTCTCAAAAGTAATATGTCCATCAACTATATCAATCAAAACCACTAATCCCTCTTGTGTATTTTTAGAAAAATATTGATCAAAAACAAAATTCCCAAGAGAGTAATAAATGGGCACACCTTTGTAATACCCAACATCCTGCACAACATGAGGATGTGCGCCGATAATCAGCCTGGATCCGGCGTCGATCAGTCTCTCGGCTAATTTTTCTTGATAAGAATTATGCTTTACCTCATACTCATTGCCCCAATGAATAAATACCACCACCAATGCATCAGGATTAGCCGAAGATAGTGTCTTAACATCATTAACAGCCGCATCTTCATCAAAACCATCAACTATTGTATTAATCCCTAACACGAGGACCTTGTTGCCCTGCAACTCCGTCTCAAAATAGTCATGTGAAGTATTCTTATAATTACCAAAATATCCAACACCAGCTAGCGACAGGACCTTCTTAGTATTCTCATAGCCAGCCGCTCCATAATCATATCCATGATTATTAGCTAACGATACAGCGTCGAGACCAATCTTTGCCAAGTTTTTAATAATGTCTTCTCTAAATGAGAATTGAAAACCCAAATTACTAGTGTGTTCATGTTTAGCTGGTATTGGCCCCTCAAGGTTACCAATAGTCACAGTGTCGGCAAACATCGGCGTAACCGATGCGAACATATAATCAAAACCATTCTTATCAATTAACGTCTCCACATATCGACCCACCATTATGTCCCCAACGAACATTATCTTCTTGCTCTTGGCGACATCAGGCACAGAAGAGTTGTTATTATTAATTGTGTTTTCTACACTACTTGTTCCCATTTGATTTTGAAAATGAAAACCAGTTTTGGTTTTTAATAAGAAAAATCCTAAGAATATCAAAAGCGGAAGAATTAAAAAGCAAATCAACTTTTTGTACATATAACAATTATATCAAATTCTGGAGCCGACGACCGGGATTGAACCGGTGACCTCGTCATTACCAATGACGTGCTCTACCAACTGAGCTACGACGGCGAATAGCAAAAATTATAACATGAAAATACAAGTGCTAAAAATGAGGACTACTTTTCCCTTTTGCTTTGTATCTTTGTTAGTGAATCTTTTTTCCACTCTTCTATTAACTTATGATTGCCACTTAGAAGAACTTTTGGAACGCGGTATTTCTTGCCATTATACTCATACACCTCTGGGCGGGCGTATATCTCATGTGTGCTAACCCTACTTTCCTCCAAACTATTCTCATCATTCAGCACCCCTTTGATTTGTCTTGATATAGAATCAATACACACCATAGCAGCCAACTCCCCTCCGGTTAAAACATAGTTGCCTATACTCCACTCGCTAGCTTTTAAAATTTTCTTGACTCTCGCGTCTATACCTTCATATCTGCCACATATAAAAATAATATCTGTGTAATTTTTAGCAGACTTCTTGGCAACAGATGTATCAAAATCTTCTCCACCTGGTGAGAATATCACTATTTTAACTTTTGATTTTGTATTAGACTTTTTATCTTTCTTCTCTATTTCTTTTTTGATCTTATCGACACAGTTAATGATTGGGTCTATCCACATCACCATACCAGGACCACCTCCATACGGCCTCCCGTCAACACGGCGATGCTTGTCAGTAGTGTAGTCACGAACGGCATATGTTTTGATTGCTATTAACTTGTTATCTATTGCACGGGAAATTATGCTCTCAGCGAAATAAGACTGTAGCATCTCAGGGAAAATTGTAACTATATGATATGTTAAAGCCCGTGTCTTCACGGGCTTAACATTACATTATTTTAGGATATTTGTCGAGATTATTCGTGTATGAAAGTATCCTCGACTGCCGCATGCTGAGTATGAGTAGATCCAGCTGGCTCGTTGATCTTAAGATTAACTCTTGCGTTATTCTTCATACCAACAACACGCAATATAGTGCGTATTGCCTTCGCAGTGTTACCCATCTTACCTATCACCTTTGGCATATCATGAGAATCAACATCCAAAGTGATGAGCACACCCATCTCATCCACCTTGCGAGTAACTACTACCTTATCTGGATTGTCTACAATAGACTTAACAACGTATTCTACGAATTCTTGATCTTTGTGCATATATTTAATTGTTATGTTACAAGTGTAACAAATTGCAAACTATTTAGCTGCCTCTTTTTTAACAGGTGACTTCTTAGGAAGAACGTTTAATTTTCTACCTTCTAATACTCCTTTTGAAATAAGAAGATTGTAAACTGTAGGTGAAGTCTGAGCCCCAACACCCATCCAATATTTCACACGATCTGCCTTGCACTCGAACACTCCAGCTTTAACATTATAAGTTCCTAATATCTCATTATATTGAGTAGTTTTAGGTTTTAGGTAATGAGGAGTCACAACCAAGCGGAAATGTGGATCATTCTTGCGACCTATTCTTTGTAGACGAATTTTTAGCATATAAATTTAAGTAAAAGCATTATAACACAAGTTCAAAAAAAGTAAAAGCC
>CAZGVC010000001.1:13478-19796 GCA_964529065.1 uncultured Candidatus Saccharibacteria bacterium | reverse complement strand
TAGTCGATTTGGCGGATTTCGAGGTCGGCGGATTTGACTTTGATTCTGACTATGTCGCCTATGCGCCACTCTTTGCCCTCACGCTCACCGAACACACGTTGCCTCTTCTCATCATAAACGTAGAAGTCGCTACCGAGGTCGCGGAGTCTTATCATTCCTTCGCATTTACTCTTCTTCTCCTCAACGAATATTCCCCATTTTGCAACACCTGACACAACACCTTCGAACTCTTGACCGATACGATCGCCCATGTACTCGACTTGTTTGTACTTGATACTGCCACGCTCGGCATCAGCGGCCTCCTTCTCACGCAGACTGGCATGTAGACACAGCTTCTCAAGTGGCGACCTCTCGCCCTCCTCTGGCATGTCTTTGTGCAGCACCCTGTCTAGTAACCTATGAGTCAGAACATCCGGATAACGACGAATCGGTGAAGTGAAGTGTGAGTAATATTCAAAAGCGAGACCATAATGACCAACATTCTCAGTGCTGTATACGGCCTTCTGCATGCTGCGGGTTATATTGGTTTGGAGTAAGTCTTTCTCTGGTCTGCCTTCTACTTTTTTAAGTAAATCATTCAAATCTTGTGAAGGTATAGCCCCGTCTATGAAGCGAACGTTGTATCCTAACGCTTTGATGAACAGATTAAGGTCGTGCATTTTCTCAGCATCTGGCTTGTCATGTATACGGTAAATACAAATAGGCTTCTTCAAGGTCTGACTCTTGGTTATGAATTCTGACACTTTGCGATTAGCTAATAGCATTAGCTCCTCTATCATCTTATGTGTGTCGCCACGCACCTTCACATACACATCAACAGGCTTGCCGTTCTCGTCTAATTTGAATTTGACCTCCTCACTGTCTAGTGACAATGCACCGTTCTCGAATCTGGCTTTGGTCATCTTCTTGGCTATGTTATTTAAAATATGCAGCTCCTCGCTGTGTAGGCCATTATTATCCATTGACTCCTGGGCATTCTCATAGGTGAACCTTTTGGCGCTATTGATTACTGATCTGCCATACCATTCATCGTAAATATTACACTCATCATCAATAGTGAACACAGCACTCATTACAAGTCTGTCTTTACCTTCTACCAAGCTACACAGGTCATTGGATAACTCCTCAGGCAACATAGGTATACAACGATCAACAAGATACACACTAGTCTCTCGCTCTATCGCCTCCTCATCCAGATGAGTTCCAGGCTTCACATAATAACTAACGTCCGCAATGTGTATACCCACTTCATACTTGCCATCATCTAATCTTTTAAAAGAAATAGCGTCATCGAAATCCTTGGCATCAGCGGGATCAATAGTAAATGTCAGTGTATCTCTAAAGTCCCTCCTCTCTGCAATGTCTTCTGCTGTTATTCCTTTCTCCTGCAGGGCATGCGCCTCCTTGGCAACCTCGATACGATGTTCATCGCTGAACCCACGCTCAAGAGCATAAGCCAACATCTCGGCATTATTCTCGCCAGGGCGACCGAGCACCTTCACAACACGTCCCCACGGCATCTCGCGTGCATTCTGCCACTCGACTATCTCAACTGCAACCTTCATACCAGGTTCAGCGTCCATGGCCGCATCCTTCTTAACTAGAATGTTGGTGTATGTTTTCTTGTCATGAGGAACGAGAACATATACACCCTTCTCCTCTTTTAGAATACCAGCATGAGCATGTTTACCACGTGACTCGATACTGAGTATCTTGCCGAACATTTGACCATCGTCTTGTTTACCTAATACTTCAACTGTTACCTTGTCACCTTGCAAAGCGGTAGCCAAATGTATACCGCTAACAAAAATACTTTGATAGTCTAATTCTGGAACCCGAACATATGCATCATTGTCCTTGGTTATCGATACTGTACCTTGATAAGTCATTTAGAAAATTATAACACTACTTAACCTCGTCACCTACGCGTTTACCCTCTATATATGTCTCGAGGAATCTAACCTCGTCGCTAACCGCCTCATCCCAACTCATACCAGTCTCGAGCGCCTTCTTCTTAGCCATATAATTAATGTAAGTAGGATAAATCAGCTCCGGATAAGAGTTGAACAGTCTGAATATCTCAATCTGATTATCAATAGGAAGCGTTGAAATACCAGCCTCAAATGCCCTAACTTCTGGATAAGACAGGTTGCTGGCGCGTATAAGGTCACGTAATTGCTTAATAATTTGCTTCATTTATATGTTTAAACTAACACTTAAAAACTTTTTGGTCAAACAGGTTATGCAGACTTATTTGCTTGCACTCCAGCAAGAGTAAGTGTCGCCACAGCGCTAGCTTGCCTCAATAGACTTGCCGCATCCTCGCCACCTTCTTCTAATACACCTCTAGCTGATGCAATATTTCCCGCCTCAAACATTCCCCTCAATCTAGCAGCCAACTGTTCATCTCTAACAGGGGTCCCTTCATTCAAAACAGGCACATCAATAACCTCAACACCGCCATCCACCCTTTCTGTTAAAATTGGTATCTCTGGTTCTCCATTTGAATTTGTGTCCATTGAGTCGAATGACATATTTTTTAAAATTATTTAAGCGAAATTATTTTTAATACCCCCAGTGTACACCCGTCATGAGGACTTAAGCAAATCGAATTTGTGTGTTATAATAGTGACACTTAAATTTTAGATACAAAGTTTTACTTTTGTTCTAATTTTTAGTAATTTGGCGGATCGTCTAATGGTAGGACAGCAGCCTTTGAAGCTGTGAATATAAGTTCGATTCTTATTCCGCCAGCCAAAAATTTACGAGTATTGTGATTGTGTATGCTAAACTTTTTATATGAAAAGTTTTGCTGTAAGTGGAAAAGTTTGGATATATCCTGGTGTGGGAGGGTGGCATTTTATAAATATCGACAAGGATACAGCAGCGAAGATCAAAAAGGTTGCCAAGACTTATGGGGCTGGATTCGTAAAAATAAAAGCCACACTAGGCAAAACATCTTGGACCACCGCACTATTCCCACAAACAAAAACTGGAACGTATTTGCTATCAATCAAGGCGGCTGTTAGGAAAAAGGAAGATGTTTGGGCTGGGGATAATATTTCTATTACAATAGAGTTAATTTAGGCTGTGGCTTCGGCTATTACCTGTTTAGCCTTTTCTTCTAATTTAGAACCAAGATCGATATTCAAGGATTCGCATATATTAATAACCAAGTCTTGATCTCCGATATTTAATGCGTCGACCAGCTCTTTGCGTTTTGTTTCGTCTTGTACAGATTCGATCAGTTCTACCAAGAACTCAGACATTATAAGTTCTCCTAAAGAAGCAATTAATTCATCACGCTGTTGATCGTCTGGGAAATTAGCCTTTAAGAGGTCGTTAACTTGTTTGTATATTTCTTGCATATAATTATTTTAATAATTGTGTAAGTTTTGATAAGTCTATATGTTGACCGGCCTGAATATTATTCGAATCCGCAATACCCATAGATTGTAAAGCTGATCTACCCTCTTCTGAGGATAACACATTATAAATTTTAGTTAGCTTCTCTTGAGTAGTTAAGCTGACATCCTCACTAAACAGTCTATTCATCATGATCTTCTCAAGAGAATCACCATATTGAACCACATAATCATTATTAACCAGATCCATACTCTTAGGCGTAATATTTTCTTCGACTTGAGTAACATCTCCAGACGACACATCCTGGGAATCCATGACTGTGGTCGGAGATTCAATAACAACTGACTCTGTTAATGGTGTAGTAACTTGTGGGGTTTGTACAACATTAGAGAATGGATTGTAATCTTGTGGGATAAGATTGATTAGTTCCTCAGCCAAGTTAGGACCGGCAACTCCAATTAGCCCACCGATTGATAACGCCTTAATAGTTAATTTAATTTTTTCTTCTTTGGTTAATCCCCTTCCTTGATCTTTTGCAATCTGCTCACCTTTTTCATACACACCTCTTGCAACA
Source organism: uncultured Candidatus Saccharibacteria bacterium (assembly GCA_964529065.1). GTDB lineage: Bacteria > Patescibacteriota > Minisyncoccia > Phycocordibacterales > UBA5272 > JAUPVO01. Next base: position 15,856 of record CAZGVC010000001.1, on the reverse strand, counting down.
CTTCCAACCGACAAAGACTTTGTAACCAAGGAGCTGGCACCAGATGTTGCAATACCGAGTCCTGCAAAAGCAACACCTAGACCTATTTTGGTTTTAGGATCCAAAGAGTTATATCTGTCTACAACCTTAAGACCCAAACTAGATAATTTTTTAGTAGCCTCAATAGACCTTTGTTTAATCGTCTCTAATGTTAATCTTTTCTTTTCTGGTGTTGCTTGGGCTATATTTTTTTGTTCACCCGCCACTTGTTCTGCCGCAAGTTTTTGATTAAGCAATTTTTCTAATTCTTGTATTTCAAAGTATTTGACAGCCTCTATTCTTCTTGAATCAACAACTAAATTACTCTGCCCATATGCAAGCTTAATTAACACATCCTCGTTGCTAGCCATCGCGTCTCTAATTTGTTGAGAGGTTAAATTTTGGGCCCAACTTAAAAGAACGGCCCTCATTGAATCTTTCTCTGCGTCTGTAAGATCTGACTCATGAAAAGCCTTAGAAACATCTTGCGATAATAATAGAGGTGCGCCGTCAACACCATCAACCCTTAGCCCCATTTCCTTTAATTGATTCCTTGCTGTCTGTGTTCTGAAGCCAAAAACTCTTTTTAAAAATCCTGATTTTTCTGTCACTGTTCCTTGTTGCTCATTTAGAGTTGGAGCCTTATTAAAAAAGTTAAATAATCCCATATGAGTTCAGTATATTACACTTCTAATAAAATAAAAACTAAAAATTATTTCCTTCTGTCTATTCTGTCTTTTGAATAATCCCAAGAGACGTCTATCTTCTTGTGTGGATTAAATATTCCTTGCGGATCAAAAGCATTTTTGATGTCTTTGAAAATATTTAACATTTTCTCCCCATACATGTAATGAAGGAATGGCGCACGTATGAGGCCATCATTGTGTTCCCCCGAGAGTGATCCGTTATACTCGGCTACTAATGAATACACTCGATCGGAGATGCTTTTTATTTCGCCCACACTCTTCTCGTCAGATAACTTCATAAGAGGTATCACGTGTATATTTCCATCCCCAACATGCCCTGCTATGGTGTAGACAAGATTAGCCTCATCCAAAATTGCTTCAAATCTAGGAAGAAAGTCAGACAGGTCATCAGAATGCACAACAACATCCTCGATGAATGGCACAGTACGAACGTCTTTTAATTTGGAGCGGAGCAAGTTGAATGACTCACGACGGAACACCCAATATTTTTTAGCTTCTGCTTCTGACTCTACTATATGAGTTTTAATATTCTCATCTGACTCAAAATCTTCAAACACTTTCTTTAACTCTTTTTCTTTTTTATTAATTGTGGTCCTATCTTTTTCTACAAATTCAATCAACATGACTATTTTTGGAATGTTGCCTGTTATAACCATTTTGAATTCCGGCCAGAACAATTTTATAAGACTAAAAATACTTCCTCCCAATCTCTTAATAATCTGAGGCAAGAACTTCATAGCAATACGAAATGTATGATCGTCGAACACTTCGAAACTTTCAGGCATAAGTGGCGATATTCTGCTGACAACCTTCGGCATGTCATTGATATTATTCAAAAATATGACGGCCATTTTACTCTTTTTCTCGGCTTCTATTAATTTTAATTTGAATTGTGTCATCACCCCGAATGTCCCTTGGGATCCGCAGATTAACTTTGCCAAGTTCATGGCATGTCTATCTTTATCATAAACATTCCAAATATAATACCCAGAAGAATTCTTTGTTACTGTTGGCTTGCTCCGATTGATCTCACTCTCATTGTGCTGTATCAAGCTGTACACAGCGCGATGTATGTCCCCATAGAATGTTTTATCGTTCTCAAGTACGTCATTCAACTGCTCGCCTGCTAATTCTTTGAAATTATAAATATTCCCATCGGCGCATATCATCTCTATCTCTTCTATGTATTTGTCAGTCTTGCCATATTTAAAAGTCTTCTCGCCTGCGGCATTGTTGCCTATCATGCCGCCTATGGCACACAACTCGCGCGAAGCAGGATAAGATGGCAATATTAACCCCTTCTTAAGTGTCTCCTTCTCCATGTCGCGATAATACACACCCGGCTCCAAGGTTACAGTCTTAGCTTCCTTGTCTATCTTGATGATTTTGTTAAAGTGGTCAGTAAAAGAGATAATGTATTGGTCCGTTAATGACCCGCCGCTCATACATGTTCCTGCTGCGCGACCAGTGATGCTAATATCAGACTTTGGATTTTCTTTTTTAAGTCTGATGATTTCTTTTACAAATTCTAAGAGTTCGCCCTTGTCACGTGGTGCGAATACGCCACTCGGTACAATACGAAAAATAGAAGCGTCAGTAGAATATGTCTCGATTGTTTTTTTATCTTTCTTCAACTGAAACTTTTCAAGCATT
>CAZGVC010000001.1:12154-13378 GCA_964529065.1 uncultured Candidatus Saccharibacteria bacterium | reverse complement strand
TCAAAATAAAATATACGACGTGATTGTAATTGGAGGTGGAGCGTCTGGAATGATGGCGGCTGGTGTGGCGGCAGAGCGAGGCAGGAGCGTGCTACTGATTGAGAAGAATGACGAACTTGGAAAGAAATTAAAAATAACAGGTGGCGGGAGGTGCAACATAACTAACAATGAGCAAGACTTGCACAAGTTGCTAGCCAGTTATGGCAAAGCGAAAGATTCACTGTATTCCCTGTTCACACAATTCGGAGTTCTGGACACTTTCAAATTCTTCGAATCAAGAGGTTTGCCACTGGTAACACAAAATCTAAACAGAGTATTCCCAAAAACCGAAAAGGCAATGGATGTGTTCAGGGTTATGGAGCAATTCATAAGTAACGAGAACATTACTCTGCAAATGGGAACAAAAGTAAAAGGCCTAATTAAAAACGAGAACAAAATAATTGGGGTTAATACTGACAAGGGTGAATTCAAGGCTAGAAATATAATAATTTCTACAGGTGGTGCGTCACATCCAGAAACGGGATCAACTGGCGATGGATTCAAAATGTTAAAAGATCTAGGGCACACAGTAGCAGACCCAAGCCCGTCCCTGGTACCACTATCTGTTATGGATAATTGGGTCAAAACACACAGCGGTACAGCATTAGACGACATAAAGATTACATTCCGTGTGGATGGAGTCAAATCATTCCACAAAAGAGGAAGAATACTGCTGACTCATTTTGGATTATCTGGACCACTTATAATTAACTCAAGCAAAAAAGTATCTGACTTGTTACACGAAGGTCGCGTCACGGCTGAGGTGGACCTGTGCCCTACTGTAGACATAGGTACATTGGACAAAGAGTTATTAGATGTGTTCGATGCAAATAAAAATAAAATTCTAAAAAATATTCTAAAAGAATTGCAAGACATAGCGCCCGCACCCCTATTAGAATCATTGTTAGGCGAGGAAGAGTTAGAAACAAAAGTTCATAGCATAAGCAAAGAGAGTCGCAGAGACATAGTGAACAAAATTAAAACTTTTGAAATACACATTGACGGATTGATGGGATTCGACAAGGCAATAATCGCGGATGGCGGTGTTCCAACACAGGAGATAGACATGCGCACCTGTGCATCAAAAATATACCCCAATCTTTTTGTGACTGGGGATATATTTAATATTGTTCGCCCTTCGGGGGGCTATTCACTACAATTGTGCTGGACAACTGGCTTCGTCGC
>CAZGVC010000001.1:3020-12054 GCA_964529065.1 uncultured Candidatus Saccharibacteria bacterium | reverse complement strand
TTCGCCCTTCGGGGGGCTATTCACTACAATTGTGCTGGACAACTGGCTTCGTCGCAGGCAAAAACATAGATTAATAGAAATAGTAAAGTGGTCTATCTTCAGGTTTTGTGTCTTTTGGAATAGGTCTGATTTTATCACTGTTTATAATCACACTTTTCTCATTATTTGAATTTATCTGTGTTCTAGATCTAACAGTTGAATCATTATTCTTAACGTTTCCTGTTGTAGAATTAGGAATATTTGAAGAGTTTTGATTATTCAAATTTTCTTTGATATTTGTTATTTCTCTCTTTAGATTCGAAGTAAAACCAGAATTACCCCATGAATAACCTATAAAAATAGCTACTAACACCAGGATTGTCGTAACAATACCTTTAATGTGGCTTTTTACGTAAACTAATACTTTTTCTTGCATAATGGGTAATGCTATACTAAGTACAATGATAAATCAAATCCCAATAGAGAGAGTTCGAGTTGTAAATAATCAACCAAAAACGCTTGGAGCAGCAGAACAAAGAGAGCCGGACAACCACCTTCGCATAGAAGAAAATCGTGTCTACAAGCTTGGCAAGAAAACTTTCTGGCTTTTCTTCTTCAAATACGCGAAATATTTCGTATTGATAAGCGCGCTAATGACTTGGCTAGTTGTGTCTATGAATTTTGGTAGCTTAGAATCTTATACTGATGACTATTTAGCCAAGGAGTGGTACAACACCTTGTCTAAAACACTTCTCTCTAGCTGGATATTGATGATAGCCTTCTCTGTAACTTTTGTTGGCTACTTGCGTGCTTATGTCCTATATAGACAATACAAATTCCACCTCACCGAGAACGCTTTTCATGTTCGCCACGGAATATTCTCAATCAAAGAAATAGTTATCGCTTATCATCAGATACAGAATGTAGAAATCAGAAGACCTTATCATTACAGATTGCTAGGCTTGTCCAAATTAGATGTATCACTATCCAATAACATGCCAGTTGAAACTCATCTAAAAGGTACAAATCAAACCACATTACTTCCTGTGCTCGACAAAAGATTGGCCCAAGCCCTCGCTCACGAGCTTGTTCGTCGTGGATCTGACTTTGGACAAACAAGGAGTTAATATTTGACAACTTCAGAATAAAGGCGTATTATCCTTTGCAGGAAAAGGAGACGACCGATGAATTTGTATTTGGCAGTTAGCCCCCCGAAAGAACGCTACACCCTGCTTGATGCTGAAAGATTTCTATCTGATGCAGAAAAGTTGCCTTACATGCCCTTGCATCAATCGCTACACAGGGCTTGCGAAATGGTGGTAGCAATCCCACAAAACCTGCTTCCATTCTTCAGGAGAAACCTGGCTGAAGCGAAGGAACGCTTCGATCACAGCACTTGGAACTGGCTGATGCATATCCTCAAGGAACGCATGCGTACCAAGGAAATGCTCAAATACTAGTTTTCAGCTAGGGCCCCGAGCGCCGCCATCAGTGCGGCGCTTTTGTTTTTAGAATATTCAAAAACTGGTTTCTTTTCTAATAAGAAAAGTAAGTTTTTAGAAGTAAACAAAGTCTCGTGAGCCATTACAAAATCCGAGAATTCCAAATCAAAATCATTATTAACTTTTTGTCTCACCATCATACCTTCACGGATAAGATCAAGTAATTCGTCATAGAATCCAGTACCTATCTCACTGTCTTCTAAAACAGAAAACAGCACTTTCAAATCTTTGTTATATGTTGCCTCCAGAACTTTTAATATGACCTCCCTATCGCTTAGTTTGAAAAAGGATTTTAGGTTGTCTATTGTAACCTTGTTACCAAAAGCGTGATAAATAGTCTCGAGATTAGACAATGCGTCGCGATACGAGCGATTGCTTTTGGAAGCGATTAGGTCCAATGACTCTGAATCTATTTCCATACCTTCACCTTTGGCTACAATAGAGAGCTGCTTAATCAGATCACCCTTGTCTGCTGTTTTAAAATTGATTATCTGAGATCTTGAGCGTATTGTTGGTAATAATTTCTCTGGGTCTGTTGTACACAAGATAAAAACGACATGGCGAGGTGGCTCCTCGAGAGTTTTTAGAAGTGCGTTGCTGGCCTCTTTGGTTAACATGTGGGCCTCGTCTAAAATATATACTTTATATTTAGACAACACAGGTAGTGTGTGTATCGCTTCGCGCAAATCCCTAGCTTCGTCTATACCACGATTGCTCGCTGCGTCTAATTCATATATATCAGCCGGGTCGGTGTTTAATTCTTTTGCGAACAATCTAGCCAAAGTTGTCTTGCCTGTACCATGGCCTCCGCAGAATATGTAGGCGTGAGGAATGTTCTCTGTCTTGCTGATAGACTGCAGAGTGCTGACGGCTACATTCTGCCCTATTACTTGATTAAAGCTATTTGGTCTCCATTTGCGATAAAAACTCATTAGTACATTTTAACACTTCTTGATAATCTTTACACTCGAACAATTTCTCACGCAACTCCTTGGCGCCAGAAAACCCATTAACATAGGCCTTATAATGCTTTTTCATAATTGAGAAGCTTTTTATATCACCCAATTTCTCTTCGTACAATTTGGTATGTTCGAGCATTACTTGTAGCTTATATTTTAAATCTGGCTCAACAGCGTCCCAATCAAAACCCCAAGGTCTACCAAATATCCCTCTGCCTATCATAACCCCTTCGGCCTCTATATCAGGATTGTCGTGTTTTTCTTTTACTTCATTCAAGTTTTTAATGTCACCATTACCAATTATAAATGTCTCTGGTGCGATGGATTTGCAGAACTCTTTTATCTCTTTGTACAATTCCCAATGTGCTGGTACCTCGCTCATCTCTTTTTTGGTACGCAAATGTATTGTTAAAACTGGCACATTACACTCAAGTATATGCCTTAGCCATTCTTTGTATTCTATTTTGTTATAACCTATACGAGTCTTGACCGATATTGGCATATCCCCCGCCGCCTCTTGTGCAGCCTTTATAACTTGAACAGCTAACTCTGGAGTTTTGATCAGTGCCGCACCAGCGCCTTGCTTATTGATAATATCCACAGGGCAACCCATATTAATGTCCACACCGTCGAAGCCTAACTCCTTACATATTTTGACTGCTTCGCGCATGTTGTCAGGATTAGAACTAAACAGCTGAGCCACAATCGGCCTCTCCAGCTCACCGTATTCTAGGTCCCTTTTTAACACTTCTCGTCCAGGACTATTGAGTCCATCTGCAGCTACGAATTCTGTCCACATTACATCAGGACCACCGTTGGCCTCGCCCGTTCTGCTGTATTTGGATATCATTGTTCTAAAAACAACATCTGTAACATCTGCCATAGGCGCGAGCGCGACAACAGAACGACCCTCTTTAGCGGCTCGTTGTTGTACTATGGTCCAAAAGTTGTAATTGGGTTTGTTTTTCATCTTTTGTAGAAGATTTGTATTTATAAAATACCTTATTACCAAAACGTATGTCGATATACTCTAACATATTTTGAGAATTTTGCAGATCTGTTTTAAAAAGTTTATTATCTATAACGCTAATCAGAGTATTAACAACTTTTTGACTATCAGTTTTTAGGCTGAAAATTATCTTTGTGAAGTCTGTATTCAAATAGACATCTCTGTATACGTCAACATATACAGAATTAGTATTTATATTCTTTTTTTCCAGCAAACTTTCTATATTAAATATCACCCTTATGTCGTCTTCGCTCAATGTAGAACTAGAGGTCAAATTGCGAACAATTATACTTTTTTCCTTTTTCAAAATAGTATCTGGGTACAAAATACGATCCCATTTTAAACCTAATAAAACAGTAACAGACAATAATCCAAAAATACTAGAAAATATTAAAACTTTCTTAAGCCATTTTTGATTTACCGAGAATTGTTTTGCCCACATAAGGTATTAAAACTTCTGGTACGGTAACCGTACCATCAGCATTTTGATAATTTTCAATAATAGCCGTAATCAATCTTGGTGTCGCGGCTGCTGTATTATTAAGAGAGTGCGCGAACCTCACTTTTCCATCAGCATCCTTATATCTTATATTCAATCTGCGTGTCTGAAAATCATGGAAATAGCTACAACTGTGTGTCTCGCGATATTTATTCTGGCTAGGCATCCAAGCTTCTATGTCGTATTTTTTAACTTGTCCGAGTCCAAGATCAGCACCACAATTAACAACAGTATGATAAGGTATACCGAGCTCCTCCATCATCTCCTCGGCATTACGAAGTAATTCCTCATGATGAATAACACTGGTCTCATGAGAGGCTTCACAGAGTATAACTTGCTCCAATTTGTAAAACTCATGCACACGAACTAAACCTTTTACATCTTTACCATGACTGCCAGCCTCCTTACGAAAACATGTTGAGAAAGCTAAAAATTTCTTTGGTAATTCTGATTTGTCCATCACTTCACCAGAATGATAATACATAGTAGCCACTTCACCAGTGCCTGACAAGTAATCATCACCGTCTTTGTACAAGTCGTCCTCCCCTTGTGGTAAATATCCAGACCCAAGCAATGTCTCACGCTTAACCATAGATGGCACTATCATTGGTGTAAAATCCTTCTTGCTCCACTTCTGCATTACATATTGCCACACAGCCATCTCGAGCAGTGCACCGTCATTCTTCAAAAAGTAACCACGGAATCCAGATGTCTTGGTCCCACGCTCGAAATCAACCATGTCATTTTGCTCCATTATCTGTATATGGTCGAGTGGTGTAAAATCAAAATTGCGAGGCTCGCCAACTTTGCGTATCTCTTGATTGTCCTCATCACTTTGTCCGTCTGGGACGCTCATGTCTGGGATATTAGGAACTTGGAGCATTAGCTCACGCCACTTTTTCATTACTGGCTCAAGTTCATCTTCAACTTTTTTAAGGTCTTCTTTTACAGTTTTAAGAGAGTTAAGCAGCTGCTCACGCTCTGTACCCACTACACGCTGCATAGACTCGCCTGCGGCATTTTGCTTGGCACGCAAGTCTTCTGCTCTTTTCATGATATCAACACGCTCTGTGTCGATTTTGATAAGCTCATCAACATCAAATTTTAATCTCTTTTTTGTCGCTGCAAGCTTGATTATCTCGCTATTATCTCGGATGAATTTGATGTCTAACATAGTTTTTACAGTGTATTAGCGATTATACTTTTTGGCAAGTTTTACACGATTTAGCTCCCTTAATAGATTGCTATTAGTATCTAGACCTTCGTCATCCATCTTAATAGTTTTGAGCTCTCTAGCTCTAGCCAAAGCCTTGTTAGCGGTCTCAAGGTCTATATTTTTAATATTTTCATTATGCTCAAGCAAAACAGATACACGTGTCTTGCCTTTGTTGTTCTCGATATTTATAACACCATTATGAGCCGCAAATATCTCCTCATCTTTACCGCGGTTGAAACGTATCTCGCCGCTGTCTATTGTAGACATGATTGGCTCATGCCCAGAGAGGATGCTGATGGCGCCTGTGGAGCTAGGCAAAGTTACTTTGTCTACTTCTCCGTCAAATATTTTTGCTTCTGGTGTTGCTATATATAGATGTATCATTTGATTTAAGCTTTCTCAACTGTATCTATCCCACCCTTCATATAGAAATTCTGCTCAGGAACATCGTCGTGTTTACCTTCTAGAATCTCTTTAAAAGACTTGATGGTATCTTCTAGTTTTACATACATACCTGGGCGTCCTGTGAATTGCTCTGCAACGAAGAATGGTTGAGAAAGGAATTTTTGTATCTTGCGAGCGCGTGACACAGTCTTCTTATCTTCGTCCGATAACTCATCCATACCCAAGATAGCAATAATGTCTTGCAAGTCTTTGTAACGCTGGAGTATCTTCTGCACACCACGAGCAACATTATAATGCTCCTCACCAACTATCTCAGGAGAAAGGATGGTCGAAGTAGAGTCTAACGGATCAACAGCAGGATAAATACCCAACTCAGACAGAGGGCGAGAAAGTGATACAGTAGAGTCAAGGTGTGCGAATGTTGTAGCTGGAGCTGGGTCGGTCAAGTCGTCAGCAGGAACATACACAGCCTGAATCGAAGTAATAGATCCATTCTTGGTTGAAGTAATACGTTCTTGCAATTGACCCATCTCTGTTGCAAGAGTTGGTTGATACCCCACAGCAGAAGGCATGCGACCAAGCAAAGCCGATATCTCAGATCCAGCTTGAGTAAAACGGAAAATGTTATCCACGAACATTAGAACATCCTTGTTCTCCTCATCACGGAAATACTCCGCCATCGAAAGCGCCGACAATGCAACACGTGCACGCGCTCCTGGTGGCTCGTTCATTTGACCGAACACTAGTGTTGTTTTGTCCAACACTCCGGATTCTTCCATTTCGCGATACAAGTCATTACCCTCACGAGATCTCTCACCCACACCTGCGAATATCGAGTATCCTCCATGCTCAGCCGCAATGTTACGAATCAACTCCTGTATTACCACTGTCTTACCTACTCCAGCTCCACCGAATAGACCAACTTTACCACCTTTCAAGAATGGACAGATAAGATCAATCACTTTGATACCAGTCTCTAACACTTCCGCTTTTGTTGATTGATCTTCGAACTTTGGAGACTCGCGATGTATTGGATAGAATTTTTCTGTTTTAACAGATCCCTTGTTATCTATTGGGTGACCTACAACGTCGAACATTCTTCCTAATACTTCGCGCCCAACTGGAACACTAATAGGAACCCCAGCATCCACAACTTCCACTCCACGAGCTAGACCATCTGTTGTACTCATAGCAATAGCGCGAACTTCAGACAAGCCGAGATGCTGCGCAACCTCAAGAGTAATTGTCTCATTACCATTCTTAACAGTAAGAGCGTTCTTAATTGCTGGCAAATGATTCTCAAAAGCTATATCTATAACTGGGCCGATAATTTGGGTAATTTTTCCTGTGTTCATAAGTGATTTTGACCGATACATTATAACACAAAATAGGTATAAATTAAAATAATAACATCGAAACTAAAAGCGCCGCCTCGCGAAGCGGGCGGCGCTTTTAGTTTTTTATTTAGTAGCCGTACCAGCCAGTGTATCTACATATACCAGGTCTAGTTCCATCGTATGCGAATGTCTGATAATACTGAGCAGTGTAACCTGTTGGGCATGTACAACGAGAAAGGTCAACTTGAACATTTTCTCCTACTGCGCACACATTGTTCCATGTGTTGTTACATGATCCATAATAGTAACATGAGTCATTATTTGTATTATTATTTATATAATTCTGACAAACAAAAGTATTGTTATTATAAGAATTATAATTAGCATAATAACCAGAAGGACATGTACAAGCGTTATATGTATAAGTTGTATTTATATTACAAACATTATTGTAATTATTAACTTGCGGTGTTTGAAGTTGGCACATGAATGTTCCTATACCATAAGAAGTTACAACGTATCCAGATGGACAGCTACAAGTATTGCTAGAATAAACTGTATTTAAGCTACAAATATTACTGTTGTTATTGCCATAATTAGACTGGCATGAGAATGCGCCGCTGCCAACTACAGGATAATGTGCATAATAACCAGCAGGACAAACACAAGAAGATGAAGTATAAGTTGTGTTAATAGCACAAACAGTATTATTATTGTTGTTATTGTTAAGAGGTGTGTTACAAGATCTTGCACGCAATGCGTCACGAGTCAGTGTCCCTACATAGCCAGTAGCTGACAAGTTATTAGCAGATTGGAAACTTTTAACCGCTTGAAAAGTTGTGTTACCAAAGAATCCTGTAGGGTCCTGATACATATAACCCATTTGGCCTAGCAGCTCTTGAAGTTTTGAGACTTCGCCACCTGTATTACTATCCCTGTCGCCTTTTCTCATGTTGTATGAGAAGGTTGTACAGTTAACTGTATTGTTGTTATTCGAATCAAAATCTCCAGTCATTTGAGCCGAAATAGGCAAAATAACTATATAAAATAAAGAAATAATTGTTGCAAACTTTTTCATATCTTCATACTACATCTCTTGACGAGACTTGTCAAATGTATGATTTTACTTTGCAATAGCCATTGCACCTGACGATATTTCGGCAATCTCTTGTGTGATGCTCGCTTGGCGAACCTTGTTATACCACAACTTTAATTCCCCCAACATCTCACCAGCGTTATCGGTTGCCGTCTTCATCGCCATCATACGCGCCGCATGTTCAGCCGCAGTAGACCTAGCAACAAATCCAGCTATAAGATTCTGAATAATTATTTTAATTGCCCTGTCATATACCTCGACAACATTTGGCTCAAAAGAATACTCCAATCCATCAAAACTGTCTTTGTTGTCTATATTCTGATTATTAAAAGGCAATATGTGCACGAGATCAACACGTTGAGAATTAACAGTTTCAAAATCTGTATATATTATGTCTACATTAGAATACGCCCCTTCTAAAAACGCTGAGACTATTGTCTTTGTCATAACACGAGCAGAAGACACAGAGAAAACTTTTTCATTAAAAGACGCCAAAACATTACTTTCATTTGAATCGAATTTCTTTGCTATCTTCTCGCCGTATTTACCAACGCAAATAAAATCAACTTTTTGATTGTTGTCTTTGACGTATTTGTATACCTTGCGATAAACATTCGTATTGAATCCTCCACACAACCCTTTCTGTCCTCCGACAACTATTAATAACTTTTTATGGCTGTCATTAGGAGTTTGAAGTGGGTGTTTCTCGCGCTGCTCACCAAGTATCGCCAGCACCCTCTTTGCTTCTAATGTAAAAGCTTTGTACCCTTCGGCTGTAGCTAGGGCCTTCTTCATTTTCGCCACAGACACCATCTCCATAGTACGCGTGATCTTGCGTATGCTCTGTGTTGATTTTATTTTACTTTTAATCGCTCTAGTTTGCATTTAAAAAATTATTTTGCCAAGTAGTCTGTTTTTACAGTTGTTAGGAAGTCTTTAAGCTTACTCTCAATCTCTTCATTCCAATCTTTAGACAGAACATCTTCTAGATCTGAATGATAAGTGTGAAGTGCATTTTGCATATACATCTCA
>CAZGVC010000001.1:0-2920 GCA_964529065.1 uncultured Candidatus Saccharibacteria bacterium | reverse complement strand
AACATCTTCTAGATCTGAATGATAAGTGTGAAGTGCATTTTGCATATACATCTCAAAATCATTAATGTCTTTTACTGCTAACTCATCTGTATATCCACCATTAACAGCATAAATAGACGCAACCTGGGCACCAACACTCATAGGCTCACCATTCTTTTGCTTGAGCATCTCTACTGTTCTCTTGCCGCGCTCAATAGTTGCTTTGGTAACAGGATCAAGATCCGAGTCGAATTGTGCAAAGCTTTCAAGTTCACGGTATTGAGCCAGGTTTAGCTTCATCATACCTGCATTCTTCTTCATTGGTTTCAATTGCGCAGCTGAACCTACACGAGATACTGACAATCCAACATCAATTGCAGGACGAATACCACGATAGAATAATCCTGAGTCGAGGAAAATTTGACCATCAGTGATTGAGATCACATTTGTCGCAACATATGCAGATATATCCCCTGCCTGAGTCTCGATAATAGGTAATGCGGTGATTGACCCTCCTCCGTTGTTCGCATCTAATCTACAAGCGCGCTCCAAGAGTCTTGAATGCAAATAGAAAACATCTCCTGGATAAGCCTCGCGTCCTGGTGGGCGACGCAGAAGTAGTGACATCTCACGGTACGCAATAGCGTGTTTAGACAAGTCATCGTAAATAACCAGAACATCTTTACCTTGCTCCATAAAATACTCTGCCACAGCAACACCTGAATATGGTGCCAAGAATGATTTGGCTGCACCTTGTGACACTCCGGCTAAAACTACAACTGTATAATCCATAGCCCCAGATTGAGCTAGCTTCTCAGTGATCTGCGCGACTTTACTTTCTTTTTGGCCAATAGCAACATAGACACAGATAACATCTTTGCCTTTTTGATTAATAATAGTATCAATAGCAATTGTTGTTTTACCTGTCTGTCTATCACCGATAATTAACTCACGTTGTCCACGACCAACTGGTATCATGGCGTCTATTGCTTTTATACCTGTTTGCATTGGAACATTAACTGGCTCACGAGTCATCACTCCTGGCGCAACACGCTCAACTAGTTGGTCTTTCTTTTTGTTTATCTTTGATTTGCCATCTAGCGGCATCATGAGCGGGTCCACAACACGCCCCAACAACTCATCAGAAACAGGAATAGACAGAATAGAATTAGTCCTAGTCACCCTCTCGCCTTCACGGACCTTGTCGGCACCATCAACAATTACCACACCAACATTGTCAGTCTCAAGGTTAAGAGCTAGACCCTTTGCTCCTGATTCAAATTCAAGCATTTCCATGCTCTGCACATTCTCAAGGCCGTATACAGATGCAATACCGTCATACACCTTAGCAACAGACCCAGACTCTTTGACTTCTATGTTTGTCTTGCTACTCTCTATTGCTTTTTCTAACTCTTTTACTATATTTTGTACTGACATATTGTTGTTTTATTTGATAATTTGTTTTAATAATGTGTCCAATGTTGCGTCTAATATTTTATCTTTTGTGTAAACTCTAAACCCGGCTATTAGACTTTTATTTATTTTTTCTACTCCTATTTTAAGTCCTAACTTTTCTTCAACCTTTTTCTTCGCTTCGGCACTAGTTTCAAAAGGTGTCTCGAGTATTATTTGATTCTGCTGTTCTGAGAAGGTGGCTTTTTTATTCAAAACTTGCAGAACTTTTGGCAAAAGAAATTCTAACTTTCTTTTCTTTACAATCTCCAATATTTCTTTTTGATTGTTCGGGAACTTTTCAAAAACTTTTGCCAATTCTGTAGCCTTCATTTTATTTCTTAGCTAATTCCATAACTATATTGTCATGGTCCTCTTTTGTAAGAGTTTTAGACAATGTTTTCTTCAAAAGATCTGCCACCAATCCTGGTGCATATTGAGCGAATTGCGCCTGTACATCATCTTCTGCTTTTGCAATTTTGTTTTTTAACTCTGATTGCAATTTTTCAGCATTAGCTTCTGCTTCAGAAGTGATTTTGTTAACAGCCTCCTTACCGTGGTCTACAGCTTGTTTTAAAATATTCTCAGCTTCTGCTTTAGAGGCTTTGATATTTTGATCTGCTTCGGCCTTTGCGTTACGTAGCGCCTCCTCGGCATGAGATGCATTGTCGAGACCCTTTTTAATTGTAGCGTCACGCTCGCGAACCAAATTAACAACTTTACCAAATACAAATTTGTTCAAGACAAAAAGTATTATCAAAAAGTTGATAAAGTTAGCCAATGCGACATGCCAATTGAACCCTATTGATTCTAAAATTGAATGGATGAATTCCATTTAAATATTATCCAAGTAGGAAGAATGCCACGAATGCGAAGATCGCTGTAGTTTCGGTCATCGCCACACCCACGATCATTTTAGAGAAAATAGAACCCTCGATCTCTGGATTGCGTCCAATAGCCTCGAAAGCTTTACCGATAAGATAGCCCTGTCCTAGAGCTGTTGTTAGCATGCCTAGTATTGCCATGCCTTTTGCTATATAAATTGCTGCTTCTGGTGTCATATGGTATGAGATTATAGCATAAAAATAAGCATTTCTCAAAGTTAATATGTATATAACATTGTGCCGAACATATCACTCTTCTGTTACAATGCAAATATGGTAAAGAGAAATCGCAAACAAAAGTCTCTAAAACAAAAACTCGAGCGTACCGCCCTGTCGGCTACACATTGGATTGGCTCTATCGAGTCACTAATAATACACACCGCTGTATTTGTGTCTGCTTTTGCTCTAGTTTTATTCGGTGTGTCTTTCGATCGAGTTTTGCTAGCATTAACAACAATATTGTCTCTAGAAGCAATATACCTAGCTATATTCATTCAAATGTCAGTTAATCAGAACACTATGCAGCTGGCACAAGTTGAACGTGACATTGATGAGATACAGGAGGATGTAGAAGAGATTGCCGACGACGTGGAGGAGATCCAGGC